>NZ_CP150203.1:6667500-6909549 GCF_037969725.1 Paenibacillus sp. FSL W8-0426
CCGTCAATACTCGCGCTTTCGAATATTTCATTCGGAATGCCTTCCAGTGCGGAGCGGCAGATCATAACGTTAAACGTAATGACCAACACGGGCAGTACCATCACCCAACGGGTGTTATACAGGCCCAGCGAGTTAATCAGCATGTATGCCGGAATCAGGCCACCGGAGAAATACATCGTGAATGCGATGAAAAAGTTAAGTTTCCTGCGCAGAAAAAATTGCGGCCGGGATAACGGAAATGCAGCCAGACATGTGGCCACTACATTAAGCAGCGTGCCCACCACGGTATACCAGACCGTATTGTAGAAGGACACCCACAGTTCACGGTATTGCAGCACCATCTTGTATCCGGACAGCGTAAATTCAACGGGGAACAGAAACACCTTCTGTTTGTCGATGGCATCGACGGAACTGAACGAAATGCTGATCACATATAGAAAAGGATACAGGGTGACCACCACGGCAAGAATGGTCAAAATGTGAACCAGAACGTAAAATAACCGGTCGCTTGCGGAAATCTTCATGTTTCGCCTCCTTTGAAGTTAGAAGCTGCGACGAAATCAAGTACCGCTAAGTTTCTCGCAGCTTCTTAATGATGGGCTTACCATAAGGACATCTTGGTCAATCGTCGCGTCAGCGTATTGGCTGCCAGGACGAGAATAAACGTCACGATGGAGTTGAAGAGGCCGACGGCGGTCGCAAATCCGTAGTTTTGTCCGATAATTCCCATACGGTAAACATAAGTGGAGAGAACATCAGCGGTATCGT
Source organism: Paenibacillus sp. FSL W8-0426 (assembly GCF_037969725.1). Classification (NCBI taxonomy): domain Bacteria; kingdom Bacillati; phylum Bacillota; class Bacilli; order Caryophanales; family Paenibacillaceae; genus Paenibacillus; species Paenibacillus sp. FSL W8-0426. Next base: position 6,668,269 of record NZ_CP150203.1, read on the forward strand.
ATGTAGCGGGATTGTAGAGCAGGTACACCTTTTCGAAGCCTACATTCATGATGCCGCCCAACGACAGCAATAACAGGATCACAATCGTGGGTTTGATGCTCGGCAGCGTCAGGTGCCACAGCTCCTGAAATTTGTTGACACCGTCGATTTTGCCGGAATCGTACATTTCGGAGTCGATGCCCATGATGGCAGCGATATAGATAATCGAGCTGAAGCCGAAGCTCTGCCAGATGTCCGAGCTGGTGAAAATGGTACGGAACCACCCCGGCTCCATCATGAAATTGACGGGATCCATGCCAAGCTTCATGATCAGCGTGTTGACGATGCCATCGGTCGGAGAGAGAAAGTTGATGATCATGCCGGCGACAACCACGGTCGAGATGAAATGGGGAAGATACGTCACGGTCTGCGCGAAACGTTTGAACACCCGGTTTTTGATTTCTACAATGCAAATCGCGAACAGGATCGGAATCGAAAACCCGAAGAGAAGCGGAAGGAATGCAAGCAGGAACGTATTCCGCAGCAGCCTCCAGAAATAGATGGAATGCACGAATTGATCAAACCACTTCAGACCCACCCATTCTCCGCTGAACACGCCCTGACCCGGCATAAAATTCCGGAAGGCCAGCAGAACCCCGGGCATTGGAACATACATAAACACGACGTAATACAGAAAGATGGGCGAGAACATCAGCAGCAGGTATTTGTCGCGCCGCATCAGCTTGAACAGCGCCTCCCACCGTCTTTTCACCTTGAATCAGCTCCTTCTCTTCATAAATTACAACGTTTGAAATTTCGAACAAATTTATAGATAAACCAGATGGAATATCTCATAATTAAATAGGATACGTACAAAAATTTATGCTGGATGTTTATAATTACAACGTTGTAATTTTGCCTTAAATGAATACGCTTACATAACATTTTACCCATCATAGCAGAGCCTCCACAATTTAGCAATAAACAAATCCGTCGGAAGCCACTATTTTTTTGTACAACTAGCCCCTTCAAATCACAAAAAACGTAATGCCTTACGCTCCTTCTACAGAGCAGGCATTACGTCTGACGCCGGTATTCGGTGGGTGTTAAACCCTTGAGCCGCAGAAAGGCCCGATAAAATTGGTCGATGCTTGAGAATCCGCACTGCGCACAAATATCCGTCACTTTTGCCTGCGTTCGGCGCAATAACATCGAAGCCTGTTCCACCCGCAGCCTCAACACATATTGATGCGGGGTCGATCCGGTCATCGCTTTGAACGAACGCATGAAATGATACCTGCTCTGATGCGCAACGGCAGCCATCGAATCAATGTTCATTGCACCGGATGTATAACTGTCGTGAATATATTCAAGCACCCGGGTCAAATGTGTGTCTGCGGTCCCCAGGAAAAAACCGTCCACTCGCGCAGGCTTAGCCGAAAGCAATCCTTCTTCCCGGGGGGAATGCTCCCGCCCCTTCAACAAACCGTCCAGATACCTTTGCACCTTGAATTCAAGCTCCTGCATTTGAAGCGGTTCCGGTGCATCCTCCAGCAGAATGGCGCTACAGCTTCTGAACAACGTGTTGATCTCCCGCGTATCGAATACATGCAGGCTCTTCACCTCCTGCTGCCGATGTTCCCGTTCTCCATCCTTCCCACCGGCCACAGGAAGGCTGCGAAATTTGATGACGATAACGCTCGTATCCGAATCCATCTGAAAAAAGTGCTCGGTTTGGGGATGCGCCACAATGGCCTTTCCGGCAGCGAGTTGATAGGCACGGCGTTCCTGAACGAAATCGCATATTCCGCTCACGGGCATCGTGACCTGATACCAGTCGTCATGGACATGCGGTTCATTGGCAAAACGGCCCGAAGCTTTCCATAGTTCCAGATCGTTCATCATTATGTTCAATTCCATATTGTTCTCACCTGCTGACATTATAGCAAAAAGTGCGTACTTTCCCAGCACTTTTCGCAAAGACAAACCGTTTGCGATCTTCTATGATGAGTAGAAAAATCTTCGAGGTGATTTCCATGGCCCAGACGGCCTACATGAAATTGCAAGTGAACCACGCCGCAAACTGGGCACTGGCCGGCGTAAGCTTCGCTCATCTGCTCAACGACGCGATGCAGACGGTCGTTCCGGCATCGTTCCCGCTCTTCCAGCAAACGCTGCAGCTGAGCTTTGCGCAAATGGGATGGATCGCGTTTATGCTGAACATTACCGCATCCGTTCTGCAGCCGTTGATCGGCTATATGTCGGATCGCAAACCGATGCCGATTCTGCTGCCTGGGGGCATGCTCTGCTCGCTGCTCGGCATGCTGGGATTCGCGCTATCCACCGAACTGTGGATGCTGCTTGTGTCGGCAGCCCTGCTGGGCGTAGGCTCTTCCGTGCTCCATCCGGAATCTTCCCGTGTTGCGCACATGGCTGCAGGCAAAGGACGTGGGCTGGCCCAGTCGATTTTTCAGGTTGGAGGCAATACCGGGCAAGCTTTGGCGCCACTGGTCGTTGCTTACCTGATCCTGCCGCGCGGGCAGCACAGCTTCCTGTGGCTTATTGGTCTGGCCCTGGCGGGCATGCTGATTCAGACCTATGTCAGCCGGTGGTACAAAGACAGGCTGGCCCTGCAGCAGGCGAGCTCGGAAGCGAAGCGGTCACTTAAGCGTCAGGAACAGGCCGGAGGCTCAGCAGTATACAGCAAAACGTTCATTGCCTTTACGCTGGGCATTCTGATCCTGCTTCTCTTCTCCAAGTTCGTCTATTTGGCAGGAATGACGGGATATTATTCGTTTTATTATGCCGACCATTACGGCTTATCGTTGTCCCAGGCGCAGATTTGCCTGTTTATCCTTCAATTTGCGGGCATGGTCGGCACCCTGATTGGCGGTCCTTTGGCCGACCGATTCGGACGTAAGCCGATGATCTGGTTTTCCATTGCAGGCACGGCCCCTTTCTCGATCCTGCTCCCTTATGCAGGTCCGATCTGGGCCATGGTGCTTTGCGCATGCATCGGCATCATCCTGATGTCCGGATTTAGCGTAATTATCGTCTATGCGCAAGAGCTGCTGCCAAATCACATCGGTACGGTATCCGGCCTGTTTTTTGGACTTTCCTTCGGCATGGCGGGACTGGGGTCCGTCGTGCTGGGCTCCCTGATGGATGCCACCAGCGTCGCTTGGGTCATCCAGTTGTGTTCTTTCCTGCCGCTGCTGGGCGTGTTCGCCATCTTTCTGCCCAAAGGAAAGCAGGCAGCCGCCTGATTGCGGTTGAACAATGGCGAGCATTCGGTCTACAATGTACAAAAGCTGACATATAAGCATGAATCGCAAAGACGGCATTTTCAGGAAAACGAGGAATAGGTCAATGGAAAGAAGGGTAACTGACATGATGATTGATGTGCAGCATGTAACGTGGAAAAGAGGGCCGCTCACCTTGCTGAACGATGTGACCTGGCAGGTGGGCGATGGCGAGCACTGGGCCCTGCTTGGCCTGAACGGGTCGGGCAAAACAACGCTCCTCAACATGATTACCGGTTATTTGTGGCCGACCGAAGGCAGCATCTCGGTGCTGGGGCACACGTATGGAGACGTCGACTTGCGTCAACTACGAAAGTCCATCGGCTGGGTCAGCTCCTCCCTGCAGGAGAAGCTGTACGGAACGGATCGTACGCAATACGTCGTGATCAGCGGCAAACACGCCACGATTGGACTGTACGACAAGTTGGATGATAACGACCTCGATCAAGCCAGACATTGGATGAATATGCTCGGCTGCGGGCACCTCTGGGACCGCGAATACCGCACCTGTTCGCAGGGAGAGAAGCAGAAGCTGCTCATCGCCCGCGCGCTGATGGCCAATCCGCGCATTCTGATTCTCGACGAGCCGTGCAACGGCCTCGATCTGTTCTCCAGGGAACAGCTGTTGAACAGCATCAGTGCATTGGCTGCCAGGGAAGATACGCCTTCGCTTATTTATGTCACCCATCACACCGAAGAGATTCTGCCGGCTTTCCGGCACAGCCTGCTGCTGCGCAGGGGCGAGGTGGTCGAGCGCGGACTCACCAAAGACCTGATGAACGTGGATGTGCTGACCCGTTTTTTCGAAGCCCCGGTAGAGGTCGACTGGCACGGTGAACGCGTGTATGTGCGTGCCGCGCAGTCATCATAACTCAAGCCATTTATCCATACGATGTGTACAACCTGTGCAGAAACGCCTTTGTCATGCCCCGAATGATTTATCCACATGTGGATAGATATCGGGGCTGTTCCCTTTCAACGGTTATCCCCACAAATTGTGCATACCTCTCCCGTAAATGTGCAAAACGTCGCGCAGTATGCCACGCCTAACGCAAAAAGACCGTCTCCGAAACCAACCGGAAAACAGTCCTTTACGTTTAACAAGCGACATCAGCCAAAGCGCTGGGTTTTGTACCACTTTGTTTCCCTGCGGAGAATTTTGTCCCCGATCAGGGAGATAAATGCCTTCACGGAAATGATCAGGAATAACTGGGCATACGTGAAGTAGGATATGCATGCCACGATAAAATTCCGTGTGTTCAACTGCCCGATATCGGCCGAAAGCGCCAGCGTGATTTGCAGAACATAAATGTAATACATGAGTGCCCAGGCAATCACGAGGTATACGTACACGTCTCCGGCAAACTGGAACGGCGAGACGACATCAGGATTGAATAACGCAACAATCTGATAAATGATGTTGGATACGAAAATGATGTCCGATACGAGAATGGCGATCATGAACCAAAAATAGCTTGCCGCATAATAAAGCACATGCAGCTTGATTCTCCAACTGGTACGGTCAAACAGGTGTTTCACATTATCGATGACCACCTGGTAGTTGCCTTTGGACCAACGCTGTCTCTGTTTCATGTAAACCTGCAACTGCTCCGGCTCCTGCTGATAAGCCTCGGCACGCGGAGCCAGCGCGATAAGCTGCCCACGCGTGAGCACATCGAAGGAAACCGCCGTATCCTCCGTAATCGCGTCCGGGTCCCAGCCTCCGATTTCCCTGATCAACTGGGATTTGATGATATAGTTGGTTCCGGGAATCGTACCCAGCTTGAACAGTTCCCACAATCCGGTATGGTGGACGCGCTGCACGGTCACAAGCTCGAGATTGATACAATGGGAGAGAAAGTTCTGTCCACGATTGCGGGCTTTGTTCCGGCCAAAAACAGCGCCGTGCTTCTCCGGGTTTTCAAGCGCTTTTTGCACCAGAAATAACAATGCGTTGCGTTCAGGCGCGGCATCGGCATCATATACGCAAATCCATTCGCCCGTGGACATTTGAAGAGCGTCATTCAACGCTCCGGATTTGCCGCCCGCGCCGGTTCGCTCAAGAATCGTGAAATCCCGCTCGGCATAGCTCGTATTGGCCTTCAGTTTTTTCAAGCGTTCGGCCGTATCGTCCGTGCAGTTGTCAGCAATGACAATGACCTGCACCTTATGCTCAGGATAATTCAAACGTAGAATATGCTCCACGGTAGACACAATGACAAGCCCTTCGTTATGGGCGGGCACCAACACCGACACCGTTGGAAAGTGATCCATATTCACGGGAATTTCGATGGGTTGCTTTTCCTGGCGATGAATGAATCGAATGGCCCCGGCCATGATGATAATGGCTTCGGTCACGGAGATCCAGATGCTGAGAATGGACAGCAATAACACGGTATCAGCCATTCATTCTCCTCCGATCATATTTTCTGTTGATCCGTTCCCGGAAACGCAGCGTAGCCACGGTCAGTATAAGGATCGAGATGATAAAAAAACTGCTTACCGCAATGCAAAGCGGGATAAACCAGGATACATAATCCATGGATGATCCTCCCCTTCAGTCTAGATGTATTCTCCAATAAGGTCCGTTTCCGTGTTGCGCTCAAGAGCGGCGATTACCGCATCGACATGTTCGTACTTGTCAAACTGCTCTTTTTGGAACACCAATGCCCCGGACTTGATCACGGTTTGCAGCTCGTTTCCTTTTTTGTCGATAAACTGGAGGTTCATCATGGCATCTCTGATTCGCTTCGTCATCTCCGGCAAAAAGTCCGCATTGGTCATCGGACATAAAATAACGAAACGTCCGCGATCCACATAAAACTTATAATCCTCATACCGGATCTGCTTCTGAATCGTATTCGATAGTTCCTGCAAAAATTGGGCATAACGGACGGAGCCGAGCGATTCCTGCACCAGCGACAAAAACTCGATTTTGAACATGGCCATGCTGAAGCCGTATTGGTCCGAGTAACGCTTTGCCAAATTGCTCTGTTTGATGACCGTATCGGCAAAAGCCTCGCGATTTCCCAGCGACGTATCGAGGTCAACCTCGGGATTGCGGTCCTGCAGCTCTTGCAATCGCTCCATCACGCGTGCGCTGCGTACGAGCCCTACCTTGATAAAGGCTGCCACAGCCACGTTAGCCGGAATGAGCAGCCACCAGGAAAACGAGATGACGTTCACATCGGCATACGTTACAAGCCATACAAAATAAGACACCAAATAAATAAATCCAATGACGACAGAGACGCCTACCGGTATAACAAAACCAACGACCAGCGCGCCAAGGGCAGCGATGCTGAATACAACATCAATCAGAGTGTAGCTTTGATTGAGATACAGCTTGAGATAAACGAGCAGCTGTTGAATGACCGCTAACCCGATCAAAATGGCATAACCCCAAGCCATGCGAAGGATGGGCGCTTTGTTTCTCATGGTTCCCTTCTTTCCAGACGTTTTTCCAAACGTTATTTCGCTAATTTATGACACCGTTTGACAATTATATACTAGCATAAACAATCGTAATTGAAATGAAAATTTTTATATACTATTTTCATATACTATTTCAAGAAATGATACAATTTCGTCTCTCCGAGCAAAGCGACAAGGTTATCAAACATATGCGTATTCCCGCCCGAAACGTATCCTCCCGGATAGCGTGAGTCTTGATCCCGCAATTTCACCATCTGTTTGTACAGCTGCTTCGCCCACTTGGGATCGTCTGCCCGAATGGCTAGCTCGATGGCAAGACCGTAAACGGCAGGCGACTCATAAGTAACGGAGGGCGTGCGCTGGGTACGGTTGTATTGGCCCGGAAGGTAGTGCAGCCGGTTCATTTCCTTTTTCAGAAAAGTGATCAGTTTGTCGGGTTTGCGCGGGGTCTCCATCAAATGGTTGGCAATGATCAATTGGTCGATCAAATTTACCGTATCGCTATATGCAAATTGTTTGGTCGATGGATCAAAGGTTTTGGCATAAAACACGCCATCATCAGGCATGCTTTGAAGCAGGCCTTTGTATTTGCCATAGGTCCCCGGCTGCAGCATTTCATGCGACTCCATCGCTTTCAGGGCAGGCAGATCCACATAGACCAGGCTTAATAGATCCGACGAATAACCATTGGAGAAATCATGGAAATCGACATAGTATCCATGCTGCTGCACGAATTCCGTCAACACCCGAGAGATGGCGGCTGCCGTTTGCAGCTTGTCCTCTCTCCCGTCGGCCCACTGGTCGGCTGCGGCCAACAAGGCATTCACGATGCGGAAATCATCGCCAAGCGCATTGGTCGTCACATGCGATGTTCCATCCGCATCCAGCTTCCAGGCTATGTACTTTTGCGGCATGAGAAAATACGTTTTTAACAATGTATAACTCTGCTCAAACATGGCCTGATCATTTTTGGCCACCGCATATTGCATCCACAGGCCGATCGACTCGGACAGTGCTTCACGTCCTGCGACGATATCGGGATTCTCCGAACGCGCGTCCTGCAAATAAGAGGCCAACGTGCCATTGGGATTGGTCATATGATTTTGGATAAACGATGCCGTGGGGGAGTTTTCGTTCATCACGAATCTTTCCTTTAACATAAAAATCACCGCCACCAGCACAACGGTTGCCACCACCAATGCTGGAATCCAGATTCGCCATGTACGTTTCATACTTTCCTCCTGATTCTGAATCTCGTGTGCCGCCTTCTGATCACGAGCATCCCCGAAACAAGTTCGGCGCACGCCCAAGGGATGTAATTCAGCATGTGTAGGCTTCATTCGGTGGAATCCATGTAGGCTCTTCGGCCGCCTTTCTTGACGAACTTCCAATCCACTTCAATATTGTGGCGCATCCGGCGCAGCAATCGGACCGCTGTTTCGATCTCTTCAGGCGTAAATCCGGCAAGCGTAACCTGGTCCGAATGCACGCCTTCCCGGCGAATGAATTCCCAAGCTTCCAGTCCCGCCTCGGTGGGATAAAGCAGCTTGTTCTTTTTATTGCCCTGCTGAGGCTTCTTGACGATAAAACCGTCCGACTCCAGTTTACTGATGGCCCGGGCAGCCGTCGTCCGGTCAACCTTGATCAGCTCGGCCAGCTGATTGGGGATAATGCCGGGATTTTCGCAGATGCGATAAAGATAAAGGTACTGTCCCCGGGACAGGTTCAGGTGCTGAAACTCGATGTTGCTGATGGAATCGAGACAGCGGGCAATCATGCCGATTTCGCGCAAGACCTCTTTCAAGCTCATTCACGCCTTTCTATACCTTTTGTTGCATTCGCAACATAGTTGGTGTTATAACTAAAACATCTGATTGATGCAACTCACAGGAGACAGACCACGTTTAGCGGTTGTTTTACTTGCAATATCAGGATGCTTTAGCTCCGATGTCGATTCTCGCTGATATTATAACTAAACATCTGATGGTGCAACTCTCAGGAGACAGACCACATTTATCGGTTGTTTTACTTGCAATATCAGGATGCATACGCTCCGATGTCGATTCTTGCTGATATTTCAGGACAAGTTCAGTGTACCATGCCGAAAAGGGTTATTACCGACCAAAGGGGACATTTTCATGAATACTACGGTGACAGAAGTTCAAAATCAGGAACAATTGGAAGCCTGCTTTGCCATTCGCAAAGCCATTTTCGTTGAAGAACAAGGGGTGCCGGCAGAAGACGAGTTCGACCAGTACGATGCGCTTCATACGGAAGCCCGTCACATCCTTGTACATGTCGATGGGGAGCCTGCCGCCTCGGCCAGACTGCGTGTTGTCGAGCAAACGGCCAAGCTGGAGCGAATCTGCGTTATGATGGAATATCGCAAGCACGGTCTTGGAAGAGTGCTCATCGACAAGCTGGAACAAATGTCCTTGGATCAAGGGTTGGTCAAAGCGAAACTTCACGCTCAGGTACAGGCCTCCGGCTTCTACGAACGACTTGGATACGCCCCGGCTTCGGACGTTTTTCTGGAGGATGGCATTCCGCACTTGCTCATGACCAAAACATTGAATTAGGGCTGTTCGCGAGCGAAATCGCCACAATACGCCCAAAGATAACGCAAAAACGCCTATGCACCTACTTCTACAAAGTGGAGTGCATAGGCGTTTTATTCGCTTTAGTGCCTTTGCAGTAAGCCCGCAGTCACAGCTTCATTGGCATGCGCCCAGACACTACTGCCCCAGCGCCAGTTGACCTGGCTGCTGTTTTTTCATCTGTTTGCTGCGCAGCTGTCCGCAAGCGGCGTCGATATCTGTGCCGTGCTCCATACGCACCGTTGCATTGATGTCGTTTTTCTTCAGCGTATCATAGAATCCGAGAATCGATTCCTCCGTACTTCGCTGATACTGGCTGTGTTCATCGACCGGGTTGTACGGGATCAAGTTCACGCTCACCATGCTCTTCCGGCTGGAAAGCAATTCGGCCAGCTCGGCCGCATGCTCGCGTTGATCATTGACATCGCGCAGCAAAATATATTCGAACATGATGCGTTTGTTCGTCGTTTGCAGGTAATAATCCACGGCGTCCATCAGCTGCTCAATCGGGAACGCACGGTTGATCTTCATGATCCGTGTCCGCAGCTCGTTGTTCGGCGCATGCAATGAAATCGCCAGATTCACCTGCAGGCTGCTGTCCGCAAACTCCTTGATTTTGTCCGGCAGTCCGCTTGTGGAAACGGTAATGCGTTTCGCCGCAAGCGCAAGACCCTTCCGATCCTTGATCACTTCGATAAAATCGGACATGTTCTGGAAGTTGTCGAACGGCTCACCGATGCCCATCACCACGATATTGGTGACGCGTTCGCCTTTGCTGGCCGCATCCAGATGACGCTGCACGTGCATGACCTGTTCAACGATCTCTCCGGCAGACAAGTCCCGGCTCTTCTTGATCAGGCCGCTCGCGCAGAAGCTGCAGCCGATGTTACAACCCACCTGCGTGGTTACGCAGACGGTCAAGCCGTATTTTTGCCGCATCAAGACCGTTTCGATCAGATTGCCGTCATAAAGGCGGAGCAGAAATTTGACCGTGCCGTCGGCCGACTCCTGCTTCACGTGTTCGCTGACCGAATTCATCGTAAAATGCTCGGCCAGCACGTCAAGACACTCCTGGCGCACATCGGTCATATCCGTAAAATCGCGAGAGCGCTCCTGATATAGATGTTCCCAGATCCGGGAGGCACGGGATTTCTTCTGTCCATGCTCCGGCAGCCAGGAACGCAATTGATCTAAAGTTAATCCATAGATGGATGGTTTGTTCATTATGCTATCCTCTTTTCGCAAAAAGCATATGGTCTATTGATGAACCGCAAGCCAAACGTCTTTCGATAAACTTCCTAATATGGAGACAGACTGCGTTTCGCTCAAAAAACCTCTACACCTTATTGTCCCAAAATTGCAAAAGGAACACAAGGCCTTTCGCTTTTCTTCCAAGAGGTTTTATGGTTGGTAAAACTGAACAATACATGTCCAGGGTGCGGGTGAATTGCCCGCCCTTGGTTTTAAAAATGAATGATGCCTGACGTATGCAGCAATACCAGGAACACAAGAACGGGCGCTACATACCGAAGCATGAACAGCCATACTTTGAACCAGCCGGCGTTCAAGCCGGAGGCTTCGGCTGCATTTTTCCAGAAGTAACCCGCAAAAATGGTCACCAGCAATCCGCCAATGGGCAGCAGGATGTTGGAAGCAACAAAGTCCATCCAGCTGAACACGTCCGTGCCATTGATTTTCAGCTCCGGCATAAGTCCCATCGACAATGCGGCCGGAATGCCTACGATAAAGACAGCGAGGGAAAGCACCCAAACGGAGCGGCTGCGGCTCCACGACAGTCTTTCCATAAAGTATTTGACCGGCACCTCCAGCAGCGATACAGCCGAAGTCAACGCCGCAATGGCCAGCAGCACGAAGAACAGTCCGCCGAACAAGAAACCCAGCGGCATCGCCGAGAAAGCCGCAGGCAAAGCGATGAAGATGAGCGATGGTCCTTGGTCAGGCGCAATGCCGAACGAAAACGTCGTCGGGAAGATAATCAGCCCTGCAATGAAGGCATATAACAAGTCACCCGCGCCGACGGCGACGGTAGCCGCTCCAAGGGATTGATTCTTGTCTACATAAGAGCCGTATGTGACCAAGATCCCCATCCCCAGCGACAGGGAGAAGAAGGCATGTCCGAGTGCCACAAGCGCCGATTCGGTCGTTAATTGCGAGAAGTCGGGGTTCAGGAAGAACGATGCTCCCGCTCCTGCTCCAGGCAATGTCAATGCGCGAACCATCAGCACGAGCAACAATACCAGCATCGCCGGAATCAATACTTTGTTGAATTTCTCGATCCCGCCGGATACCCCTTTGGCAACGATCAAACCGGTAATGAGAACGGAAACGAGCTGCCAAACGATCGGCAAGTATCCGCCCATAAAGGAACTGAATTGCCCGGCAAAGTCCTGATTGTTGTACAAGGCTCCGCTAAAGGATGTTACCGCGTAATGCAGGGTCCAGCCTGCAATGATGAGATAAAACGACAAGATGATGAACGGCGTCAGCACCTGCAGCAATCCTGCAGCCAGCCATCCCTTGCCTCCGCCTGCCTTGATGAAAGCCGTGGCGGCGCTTCCGCGGCCGCTGCGTCCAATCGCAAGCTCAGCCAGCAGAACGGGCAGACCGATCAACAGAAGACAGACGATAAAGAGCAGGAAGAATGCCGCTCCCCCGTTTTCCCCCGTGATATAAGGGAACTTCCACATATTTCCCAAACCCACCGAGCTGCCGATCGCAGCCAGGATGAAACCTGCGCGTGAGAAGCGTTCCCCCTTGCCGGAGCTGTTTGGATCCAAATTGGAATGACCTAAATTCATGTATCTACTCCACCTGTCCTAAATTTATTTCGTTATTATATACTACTCTCCGTGTCAGGTCATTCAAAAAATCGAAATAAGTCAAAATGTTATTTTATTACAATGACTTGGCACAAAAATATGCTGCCTTGCCCTCTATTCAGATTAACCAAATTTGGCCATGATGCGCTTTTTGCGACTCATTTTCTTTTCCCCATGGTCAAATACAATCCGTTTCCTCCGGGATCGTGTTTCGTTCTCGGAGAGCAATATAGAGTCTCGTTATGTTCCCTCTTCAAAAGCAGTGTGGGTCAATGTCCTTGCCTTTAAACAACAAGTTGCCGCGAATGTAACCAAACCACAATAAAGAAGGGGCGAACAACCAAAGAGTTGGTCGTTTGCCCCCAAGAAGTCAGGTCATACCGTTTTGATTTCAAGCAGCTCGTATTTGATGATGCCCATCGGCGCATTGACGTGAATGACGCTTCCCACTTCTTTGCCCATTAATTCCTTGCCGAGCGGGCTTTCATAGGAAATTTTGTTGTCCGCCACGTCCGCTTCTGCCGGACCGACCAGTTGGTACTCCAGTTTTTCCTTAAACTCGATGTCATTTAATACCACGGTAGAACCGATGCCCACCCGGTCCGAATTCAGGTTGTCGGCCGAAACCACCCGCGCCTTGGTCAGCATCTTCTCCAACTGCAAAATCCGAGTTTCCATAAATGCCTGATCGTCTTTGGCTGAATGATACTCACTATTCTCCTTCAGGTCACCGTAACTGATCGCAAGCTTCAGACGCTCAGCCAATTCCTTGCGCTTGACCGTCTTCAATTCCCTCAGCTCGTCCTCCAGCTTTTGCAAACCTTCCTGCGTCAAAATAACTTCATCATTAGCCATATTTCACATCTCCTAATCGTGCATTCTTCTTCTATTCTAACCTATATCCATTCCAAACGGGTAAAATACCCGTGAAAAAGAATTTAGGCCGTGTAAAACGGAGGGCATTTCCTTAAAGGAAAGCCGCTTCCGTATGCCGAATACAACCGTTAGGTGATGACATATGACAATGACGATGAACATGCATATTCTCTCTGTCCCAGCGGTACTAAACGAAGAACATTGGAACCTGCTTCTCTCTCAAGTCTCTTCCGAACGACGGGAAAAAGCGGCCCGCTTCGTGCATCGGGTCGATGCGTACCGCTCTGTACTCGGGGAAGTACTCGCAAGGGTCACGCTGGGACAAAAGCTTGGGCTGCGACCGGATGAATTGTCCTTCACGCAGAATGCCTACGGCAAACCGTCCCTGCTGACCCGCGATCCGGATGGCGATGTGCCGTTCAACCTATCCCATTCCGGCAGCTGGATCGCACTTATCTCGGGCGGCCGGGCTCCGCTTGGCGTGGATGTAGAGCAAATCGCCCCGATCGACATGCACATTGCGGAACGTTTTTTCTCTAAAGAAGAGAACGGCTATTTGGCCACATTGCCTGCAGCGGCTCGGCTGGAAGCCTTTTACCGGTTATGGACGCTTAAAGAAAGCTACATCAAAGCCGTTGGCACAGGGTTGTCCATGCCGCTGGAGTCGTTCTCCATCCTGCCCGACGGAGCCGGGCATTGGCATTGTCCCCAAACCAGGGCGTATCGCTTTTTCAGCCAGCGTCTGGATGACAATCACATGCTGGCAGCCTGCTCGACCGCGGGAGAGCTTCCGCAACAACCGGAGATTGTAACGATGGAAGAAATCCTTGAGGGACTGGTGCGTTGATATGCGCATCGTTCCCCTGGTTCATATTGAACTTCACATCGTTCCATTGCCGATAGCGAATCAAATTCCTCGTGGCGCGCTTCTCAATTCGCACCCTCGTGTACCATACCAGGCGCGCCCTGCTCGTCACATAGGCTGAGCGGCTTCAGATCGGTCCACTGCTCGGCGATATAGTCCAGGCAAACCCGCCGTTTGGCCTTGCCCAGCATCATCGTCCAGCCCGCCGGAATCTCAATGGATGCCGGCCAGAGCGAATATTGGCCCTCGTCATTCATCAATACCACGTAGTTGCCATCCTCCCGTTCAAACGGGTTCGTCATAGGTGTATCCCCCTTTAAAGCGTATAAAAGCAAATGGATCGGATTCAAAACGCAAGGCTTTGCCCCGCCCGTCCAAGGGGCGAGCGGAGATCCGCTTCGGCTGAACTTAGCCGTCGCTGCGTTTGCCCAGTGCATCGAGTTTGGCCGCGAGTGTGCGGCATATCTCCTTAAGCGGCCCGGGCTGGCACAGGTCCTTGTGCCTGCAATGGATATCGTGGCGCTCCATGCCGCCGCCGACATATTCGTTCCACATCTCGGGATCGATGGGGTCGAACCAATCGGGAATGATGGTGGAACGGAAGAAAAGCAGCTTGCCATCGAAGCGCGACGGCTTGTATTCGCCCAGGATGCGCACGGAATTTTCGTATGTCCTGCGCAGCTTCATGATCGTTTCCTCGTCGAGGCTGGCCAGCGCACTGCCCTCGCTGCGCAATATGCGCATCGCCGTAGACATGTCCAGCGGCGCATCGCCGATGCTGTTCGGATCGTATCCGCCCAGTGCCAGCAAGGCGGTCAGCGCCTCTTCCTCGTCCGGTTCGCCCCGGATCGGCAAGTAATGGCTCGGATACGAATCGAGCATGGCCAGCAGCTCGACTTCCTCTCCCTCGGCCTGCAGCTGCACGGCCATGGCTTGGGCGACATTGCCGCCCAGCGACCAGCCCAACAGGCGATATGGCCCTTGCGGCTGGATGGAACGAACGTGGCGGATGTAATCCGCCGTCATCGCATCCAGCGTGGCCGGCAGGTCTTCGGCTTGGGCGATGCCGCGGGCCTGTAACCCGTAAATCGGAACATCCATGCCAAGATGCTTCATCAACCCGGCATAACACCAGCTAAGTCCCCCGGCAGGATGGATGCAGAACAATGGCGACTGCTCCCCATGTGGTCGGAGCGGCAGCAGCACTTGAAGCGAACCCGTGCCCGATTCGCCATCCATTTTCAGCCGCTCCGCCAAACCTGCCACGGTCGCCGTTTCGAACAGGATGCCGATGCCCGGCTCCTTGCCGAGCGCTTCCCGAATTCGGCTCATAAGACGCACGGCCAGCAGGGAATGCCCGCCCAGTTCGAAGAAGCTGTCGTCGATGCTTACACCGCGAAGGCCCAATACCTCGGCGAACAGGTCGCAAAGAATCTCCTCCTGCGGATTACGCGGTGCCCTGCCGCCCGCGGCGAGCTGCATCTCCGGCATCGGCAGGGCTTTGCGGTCCAGCTTGCCGTTCGGCGTCAGCGGGATCGCCTGCATGACAACCACTGCCGACGGCACCATGTAGTCCGGCAAACTTGCCGATGCATGGCGACGCAGTGCAGCCCACTCCGGCGGCGATGCGTTGTCCGCTGCGGGCACGACATACGCGACGAGGCGCTTGTCTCCAGGCTGATCCTCCCGCACGACGACCGCTGCCTGAGCAACGCTCGCATGGCGGGCCAATACAGCCTCAATTTCGCCCAGTTCGATCCGGAAACCGCGAATTTTCACCTGCTGATCCGCGCGGCCCAAATAATCGAGCGATCCGTCATGCAGGCGTTTCGCCAGATCGCCCGTCCGGTACATCCGGGTTCCCGGCGGTCCGTACGGATCGGCGATGAATCGCTCTGCAGTCAACTCCGGCCGGTTCCAATATCCGCGCGCAAGGCCTGCTCCGGCTATATACATCTCACCCGCGACTCCGGTCGGCACCGGTTGCAGCCGCTCATCCAGCACGTACACCCGCAGATCGGGAATCGCGCAACCGATCCAGCTGCTTGCCCCTTCGTCCGCGCTGCCCCGATGCAGTTCCTTGTAGCTCACATGTACCGTCGTTTCGGTAATGCCGTACATGTTGATCAGCTTCGGCGCATCGTCGGCATGGCGTGCGTACCAATCGTCCAGCCGTCCCAGTTCCAGCGCTTCGCCGCCGAAAATGACGTAACGCAGCGACAGCTCCCTTCCGATGGCAGGCTCCTCGCGATCCGCCTGCATCAGCTGGTAGAAAGCGGACGGCGTCTGGTTCAATACCGTTACCCGCTCTTCGGCGAGCAAACGAAGGAATGCTGCGGGCGAGCGGCTGATTTCGTGCGGAACAACGACAAGGCGTCCGCCGTGCAACAAAGGCCCCCAGATTTCCCAAACGGAGAAATCAAAAGCATAGGAGTGGAACAGGGTCCACGTATCGCTTGCATCGAATTGATACCAATGCTGCGTGGCATCCAACAGCCGAATGACATTGTGCTGGGGTATGACCACGCCTTTTGGTTTGCCTGTCGATCCCGACGTATAAATCATGTAGGCCGGGCTGAACGGCGACATGCGGCCGTTACGCTCGTCGTCAGACACATTACGAGCTGGTTGGGCGTTCAATCGTTTAACAGTTTCCTCATCGTCCATGAGAATGCAGGACACCGATTCGACGTTCGGAAGCAGCGCCCTTACCCCGCCGATGGCAATCAGGACGCGGGGATTCGCGTCGGTCAGCATGTGAATCAGCCGGTCTTCCGGATAATTCGGATCAAGGGGGAGGTACGCGCCCCCTGCCTTCAGAACGGCGAGAATGCCGACCACCATATGGATGGACCGCGGCAGCGCGAGCGCAACCATCTGCTCGGGAGCGACGCCCTCGGCGATCAAAAGCCTCGCGAGCCGGTTGGCACGATCGTTCAGCTCCTGGTATGAGATGTGCTGCTCCCCATGAATCAGCGCGACATGGTCCGGATGAGCGGCCGCCTGCACCTCGAAACGTTCGGCAATGGTCGCTTTTGCTTGCTCCGTTTCATCGATTTGGCTCGCCCATTCTTGCTGGAGCGCAGCCCTCTCCTTCGGTGTGATCACCGGGAAGGAGCCGATGGCCGCATCCGCGTGCCATGCGGCATGATCCAGCACTTGCCGCAACCGTACAGCTATTTCTTCTGCCGTGGAGCGGCGGAACAGGTCGGTGCTATACTCCAGCACGCCCGATATGCCAGCTGGCGAGCCGTCATGCCCGCGCTGCTCCGTCAATTCGACCGTCAGATCGAACTTGGATGCGCCAACGCCATGCACCAGCGTTTCTGCCGTAACTCCCGGCAGATCAAGCGGGGTGTCCGGCGTATTTTGGAGCACCAGCATGATTTGGAACAACGGATGTTTGGCGCGGGAACGCGGAGGATTGATTACTTCCACCAGCCGCTCGAACGGCAGATCCTGATGCTCGTATGCCCCCAGATCCACGGTACGCACGCGTTCCAGCAATTCGCGGAACGTTGGGTCACCCAGAGTGCTGGTACGCAGGACAAGTGTGTTGATGAACATGCCGACCACCTCGTCGAGGGCATCGTCGTTCCTGCCGGCGATTGGCGTTCCGATCACGATATCCGTGCCTGCACCCATGCGGGTCAGCAGCACGTTCAAGGCGGCATGCAGCACCATGAACAGGCTGACCTTATTCTCGCGTGCCAATGCCATGAGCTGGCCGTGAAGCTCAGGGCCGATGGCAAACGGAACCGTATCGCCCTCATAGCTGGATACGACCGGACGGGCATAATCGGCAGGCAGCGTCACCTGCTCCGGCAGACCGTCAAGATGATGTTTCCAGTAGTCCAGCTGCCTCGCGATCAGGCTGTCCGCACGCTGTTCGTCGCCAAGCAGCCTGCCCTGCCATGCCGCATAATCGGCATATTGAATGCGCAGCGGGCTCCATGCCGGCGCATGTCCCAGCAGCCTTGCCCGATATGCTTCGGATACGTCCCGCAAGAGCGGCGATAGCGACCAGCCGTCGCCTGCGATATGGTGGAGCAGCAGCAGCAGCACATTCTCCTTTGGAGCGATCTTGAATAGCGTTGCGCGGAGGCAGGTTTCCTCCGACAGCTCGAAGCTGTAACGCGAGGCTTGCAGCAGTAAACCTGGCAGCATATCCTCCTTGGCCGAAACGGTCTCAAATCGAATGCGGGTACGCTCGTCGGTTTTCGGCAAAATGCTTTGGCTCGCTGCGCCCAGTTGTCGCGGATATAGCGTTCGCAGCGGCTCATGCCGATCGATGACGTCCTGCAGCGACGCACGCAGGACGGCTTCATTCAGAACGCCCGACAACCGCGCCACAAGCGGGATATTGTAGGTCGGGCTGGGTCCTTCCAGGCAATACATGAACCACAACCTTTGCTGCGCAAAAGACAGCGGAATGCTGCCCTTCCGGGAAATCGGCTGAATGGATGGCCGTGCCGTCTGGGCATGATCTAGCCTTCTTGCCAGGGCGGCCGCCGTCGGAGACTCGAACAGAACGCCGATGTTCAGCTCGACGCCGAATATATCACGCACGCGTGCCGTCACTCTTCCCGCGAGCAGGGAGTGGCCGCCAAGCGCGAAGAAATCGTCGTCGATGCCGACTCGGGCAACGCCAAGCACTTCCGCGAACAGGCTGCAGATCATCTGCTCCTGCGGCGTCCGCGCGTCCCTGCCTTGGGATGGGGACAGGACGGATGGAATTGGCAGGCGTTTGCGGTCGATCTTTTTATTTGGCGTCAGCGGCATTTCAGGCAGCTGCATCCATGCAGCCGGTACCATGTAGTCAGGCAATGCCTCGGCCACGCGGCTGCGCAGCTCGGTCAGTTCCACATGCCCGGAGGCCTCGTCCGCAACGACATAGGCAGCCAGCCGTCGCTGCCCGGGCTGATCCTCTCTCGCCATGACCGTGACCTGGGCGATGCCCGGAATCCTTGCGATCACCGACTCGATCTCGCCAAGCTCGATGCGAAAGCCGCGAATTTTAATCTGATGATCCGCGCGTCCCAAATAATCGATCTCCCCATCGGGAAGCCATCTGGCCAGGTCCCCCGTACGGTACATCCGGCTGCCCGGCAATCCGTACGGATCGGCAACGAAGCGCTCGGCCGTCAGGTCCGGTCTGCCCAGATAACCGCGAGCAAGTCCATCTCCGGCGATGTACAATTCACCGGCTACGCCCGGCGCCGCTGGCTGCAGCCCCTGATCCAGCACGTAAAGGCGGGTATTCCCGACCGGACCGCCGATCGACGGTTTGCCGGAATGCTCCGGCTTCATGCGTCCTGCCGTGGAGTAGATCGTCGTTTCGGTTGGGCCGTATTGGTTGTTGACCTGACAGCCCATCTCCTCCAACGCTTGCTTCATCTCGGCCGTCAACGCCTCGCCGCCGGTAATGACCGTCAATCCGTCAAATCGTCCGGGACGGCTGTTCACCAGCGACTGCCATAACGTCGGGGTTGCCTGCATGATGGTCGTTCCCTTCTCCCTCATTTGCCGGGCAAGGGCAGCCGGGTCAAGAATCGTTTCCTTCTGTGCCAAGTCGAGCCGCGCGCCTGTAACCAGCGGCAGGAACACCTCCATGACCGAGATGTCGAACGCAATCGTGGTAACGCCCATCCAGCGATCATGAGGACCTACCTTCAGGCGGCCACGCATGTCCTGAAGCAGGTTGGACAACCCCCGATGGGTCACGGCTACGCCTTTCGGCTTGCCGGTGGAACCGGAGGTATAAATGATGTATGCCGGATTCTCCAACGATGCCGGAACCGTCCGATCCTCCTGCTCGGGATTACAGTCGGGCTGCTCTTCCAGCTCGGCCTGAACGGCGGGATCATCCAATCGCATGACAGACACTTGCATATCGCGCAAACGGTCTGGCATACTGTGCTCCACCGTGATCAGGCATGCCGGTTCGGCATCGGACAACATGTAGTTCAGCCGATCTATCGGATAATCCGGGTCAAGCGGAAGATAAGCTGCACCTGTTTTATGAACCGCCAGGATTGCTACGACCACATTCAGCGATCGGGGAAGGGCAATAGCCACGATTTTCTCCGGACCAGCCCCAAAACGGCGGATCAGCGCATGTGCGAGACGGTTGGCCTGTTCGTTCAATTCGGCATACGTCAGCGTATGGCCCTCGCAGGTTACGGCCTCCGCGGAAGGCGTCCGGCGAACCTGCTGCTCGACCATGGCTGCCGAATGCAGCTGGGGAACGCCCTGATCGGTCGCATTCCACCCTTCAAGCACTTGTTTCCGCTCTGCCGGAAGCAGTACATTCAGATTGCCGACCGGCTGGTCTGCGGCGTTTTCTTGAACAATGGTGTCGAGCAAGCGTAAATATCGGAGCTGATGCGACCGCAGCTCCTGCTTGCCATAGATCAACGGATTGGCATCCATATCAACGCGCAGTCCATGACCATGCCCCTGATCCACCACATGGATGGCCAGATCGTCTACAGGCCCTGTCGATAGATTGTGGATCATACCGGGCTGCCCGGCAAAGTTCAGCTCATGATGAAAAGGCATCACGTTGATCATCGGGCCGAACAATCTGCGATGTTCTCCGAGAAGTCCCAGGTCCCTGCGCAGGTCCTGATGACGATATCGCTGATGCTTGCGCACGTTGCGGATCTCCTGCACGATCTGCTTCAAGAGACTGTCCAGCCGTTGTTCCGGCTCCACGTTCAGGCGAAGCGGCAGCACGTTCATCACCATGCCGGGCACCCGCAAAGATGACGTTCCCAAACGGCTCATGACAGGCAGCGCCAGAACGACATCTTGCGTCCCGGTCATGCGTTGTACGTAGACGGCGGCCGCGGCTACGAGCAGATCCGGCCAGGTTACGCCGTACCGCGAAGCCGCGGACTGCAACCGTTCGCGATCCGCGTGGGACAACACGGCACTCTCGCGCAGGAAGCTGTCGGCCGTTCGCGGCGCGCCTTCGCCGAGACTCACGATGTCCGGCGCATCGGCGAACCGTTCCAACCAGAACTGCCGGTCCCGCTCCCTGACGTCGGATGAATGATAGGCGGCATCCTCGTCCAGAACGGAGCATAGCGGGCCAAAAGAAATTCCAGTCTGCACGGCTTCATCGTTTGCCCTGCCGTCCACCATTGCCGTGTACAGCTGGGCCACCCGCCGTGCAAGGAGCGAGACGCCATAACCGTCGATCGCGATATGGTGCACGCGCTGATACCAGTAATAACAGTCGTCCGAGATGCGGAAGAGCGCCTCCCCGAAAAGCGGACCGACGGCGAGATTGACGGTCTGTTCCATATCCCGTTTCATCCAAGACCATGCCGCCTCGTTCGGTTCCGGTTCGTTCCGTACGTCGATGACATGGAATGGCCATTCCTCTGAGCCGCCGTTTGGCGCCTGCCAGGGTCCCTGCTCATTTTCGCCAAACACCATGTTCAGCGATTCGGCCTCGGCAACCGCCTGGCGCAAGCTTGCCTCGAAACAAGCGGCATCCACATGCCCTTGAATCACGACGTATTCGCCGGTGTTGTACATCGGATTATCCGGGTGCAATTGCTGCGCATACCAGATGCCGGCTTGGGCGGAGGACAACGGCATCATGGCATTGCGGCGGGGAGAGAGCTTCGCAGCCCGGCTCAAAAGTAATCTCCGTTCGGCAGTACTTTATGCGGCGCTCCCGCATTCATCAGGCTTGCCCATGCTGCCAGCGTCGGGGTTTCCGCCAAATCCACGAAGCTCACGTCTCTGCCCACCATGCGGAAGCGCTCGGCCAGGCTCATCATTCGAATCGAATCCAATCCCCACACCTGGATCAGGTCGTCTTGGTCGCCAAGGTGCTCCGGCTGCTCCTGCAGCATTTCCGCTACCTGGCTCCGCAGTTCATGCAGCGTCGCCGATGCGGCCGCATGTACGTCCAGAACCTCGGCGTTCGCAATGGGCGGCTCGCCTGCCAGTCCGCTCTGTCCGCTACCTTTGCTCGCCCCGGTACCGTAAACCGTGCCGGCGGATGAGCCCAGCGCAGCGGCCGCTTGCTGCGTGGTCAGCGTGACCGCGCAGCGCTCGGCAGCATACGTCAGTGCCATGCGATGCTTCTCCGCGGAAAAATCGGCGACCGCATCCGCCACCAGAAACGCCTGGATATCTTTCATGAATGCCTCGCAGGACGTCATCAGGCAGCCGATATGGGCATATATGCCGCAGATGATCAACTGATCGCGCCCCTGCTCCTGCATCCATTCCAGCAAGTCGGTCTTCTGGAAAGCGCTATAACGCCACTTGGTCATCAGCGTATCCTGCGGAGCAGGCGCCAGCTGTTCGATGACCTGCTTTTGCACCGGACCGCCGTCGATGCCCGCCCCCCAGAAATCGAGCTGCAAGCCGCGCTGCTCCGCCGTCTGTCCGCCAGGCTGGGCCGAATACACGACAGGGATGCCGAGCTCGTGACACTTCGAGCGAAGCTGTGTTATATGCTCGATCAATTCGGTAACGGGAGAAGCCCCGGCCGTAAAAGCATCCACGAAATATTGCTGCATGTCATGAATCAGCAGCACTGCGCGTTTCGCATCCGGCGTCCAGGCCACCTTGTTGACAGGAAGCTCCGATTCAGTAGGCATGGCATATGGCTTAATCACTGGTAGTCCCATGAATATCCCTCTTTTCAGCATAAATTTGGATTCATCCATCCATGATCGCATGACCAACGTTTAGGATTGGACAAAGGAAGATGGGTGCAATAACCGCTCGCGCAGCGCCTTTTTGCTGACTTTGCCTACGCCCGTCTTGGGGAAAGACTTCACGAATTCGAAGCGGTCGGGAATTTTGTAGGCAGCCAGCCCGCGTTCACGCAAGAATGAACGTAATTCTGTCGCTGTCGGCATGGCCCCATCTTCTCCGTTCGGAACGATAAAAGCGCACGAGCGCTCGCCCAGATAATCGTCAGGCATGGCTACCAAGGCAGCGTCGTGAACCCCTCCATGCGCCAGCAGGTGATTTTCCACTTCCTCCGCAGCCACTTTGTCGCCGCCACGGTTGATCTGGTCCTTCGCGCGTCCCTCGACCACGAGATATCCATCCTTCGTAAAGCTGGCAATATCCCCGGTCCGGTAGAACCCGTCCGCCGTAAAAGAACGGGCATTATGATCCTCGGCTTTGTAATATCCGCGTATCGTGTAAGCTCCCCGTGCCAACAAATGCCCGGATTGCCCCTGTTCTACCTCAACGTCCTCGTCATCCACGATTTTCACCTCGTCGTACGGCGACATCGGTTTGCCCTGGGTATGGATAATGACGTCCTCGGGATCGTCGAGCCGCGTATAATTTACCAGCCCTTCGGCCATGCCGAACACTTGCTGCAAGGTACATCCCAGCACCGGTTTCACACGTCCTGCCACTTCAGCGCTGAACTTGGCTCCGCCCACCTGCAGTACTTGCAGCGAAGGGAGTCTCTTCCCTCTAGCGGACGCGGCGTTAAGCCATACGAGCGCCAAGGGAGGCACGAGGGCGGTGATCGTCACCTGGTGCCTGTCAATCAGCGGAAAAGCCTCGTCCGGACTGGAGCCGCGGGAAAGCACGACCCGGCCTCCGGCATAGATCGTACCCAGAATACCCGGCGAGCTGAGCGGATAATTGTGGGCGACCGGCAGTACGGCCAAATACACGCTGTCCGGGCTCAAACCGCACACCTCCACGCTTCTGCGCAGACTGTAGATGTAATCGTCGTGCGTGCGAGGGATCATCTTGGGCAAACCCGTACTGCCGCCCGACAACTGCAGGAAGGCCACATCGGAACTGAGCGGCCGCTCCGCTTCCGGCAAAGCGACCGGTTCAACGTACAGATCGGATAGCGCCGTGTATGGACCGGCCTCTCCGGCAACGATGACATGCCGAAGCCCGGGTACTTCCGTCTGAACCTCTCCGGCCAGCCCGCGGTAATCATAACCGCTGTCGATGTCCGGAATGACATATGCCTCCGCTTCGGCAAAGCGGGCAAAATATGCGATTTCGCTTTTCCGATGCAATGGAAGAGCAAATACGGGCAATGCTCCCAACCGAAACAACGCAAATATCACTTCAATAAAAGCCGTGATGTTGGGCAGCTGCACGATGACCCGATCCTGCTTTCGAATACCCGTCGCATGAAACCCTGCGGCGAGCCGATTCACCCGTTCATTCAACCCTTCATAAGTTAACGCTCCATCGTCGCCAATAACGGCTACCCGATTGCCATATAATGCCGCCCGCTGATGCAGCATCTCGCCAAACGTGATGCCTTCCCAGCAACCCGCCTGGCGATACTGTTCCGCGAGTTCCTCCGGCCAACCCTGAAATCCTGGCAGCATGCTCATTCCTCCCCTGTAGCTCCTGCTGATTGCAATCCCATCGCACGCAGCATCGTGCCAAATTTCGCCGCAGTCTCCGCAAGTTCTGCTTCCGACGTGGAGCCAGGGACAATTCCAGCTCCTGCATACAGCCGGAGCTGATGACCCTGCACTTCGGCACACCTGATCGCAACGGCCCATTCGCCATCGCCCCTGCTGTCGCACCAGCCGACCATTCCGGTGAACAGCCCCCGGTCAAACGGCTCTTGTGCCTGAATTTCATCGCGTGCATCTTCCACGGGCGTGCCGCAAATGGCCGGCGTCGGATGAAGGACAAAAGCCAGCTCCAACGATGTTGTTGCCCCATCGGCAAGCTCTCCGTAAATATCCGTGGAGAGGTGCCACATGGTACTCGTCTGAATGAGCGATGGCTCCTCAGGCACGCTCAGCTCTTTGCACAGCGGGCGCAATGCAGCCGCAACCGCATCAATGACGACGGCGTGCTCGTGACGATCCTTGGCTGACGCCAGCAAAGCTTCAGCACGGCGTCGATCTTCTTCCGGGTCACCACTGCGTGCAGCCGAACCCGCCAAGGGATTGACTCTCACCCTCGTTCCGGTCCGGGTGACCAGAAGCTCCGGACTTGCTCCGAGAAACGTCCGTGGTTTGCCTTTTTCGCCCACACTAATGACGCGATTATCCGTTGTTACTATACTTTTTGGTAATTGCGATTTACGCATCGGGACGGCAAATGTGTAACCATGCGCATTATCCCTAAAGAGGTTACGCAGCAGTTGATGCGTATCCACCTGCGTCTCCGACGTCACGCACAGGGTGCGTGCCAGAACGATTTTGCTCAGTTCTCCTGCATTCAGACGGGTCAGGACGCTCCGTACGCTTTGTTCATAGACCGCCGCGGCCGGCTCTTCTTCAATGCTGCAATTCCCTGCTGCCGGCAGCCTCTCGCGCATGCGGTCCGAGTCTGCAGGCGGCTCCGCCCACTGCACGCTTTCGGGAACATACAGTTCCACGTCAGCACGCCGCGGATTGAAAGGGATGGCTCCAACCGCAACCGGGTTTACTCCCCCTGCCTGCTTCGCCTCGTTCAGCAGCCCCTGAATCCGATGCAACAGACCTTGAATCGGCTCGTCATACCGCAAGCCGGGATTGGGCTGTTCATCCGTATCCAGAGCATTGCCCCCTATTGACGAAGAAGGCGCATCAGACAACCTTTTCCATTCCCCTTGAGCCAGCATCGTATGCAGCGGCGATGACCAGAAAAAGGATTTGCCTTCTTCGTATTGCTCCAACAGGCGAAGCGCGGAAGTCGCAGCAACAGCACTTGCTTTGGACATTCTCATCATCTCCTTGGATTTGGTTTCAAGCACCAAGTGTGGCGCCTCCATCGATGCGCATGTCATGCATCGTGATATGTCTGGCCTGGTCGGATGAGAGGAAAAGCACCGCATCGGCAATATCCGCCGGATCGGCCAGCCTGTTCAGCGGAATGCCTAATCGATACGCATCCAGCGAGCCGGCAATGGCCGCTTCTGCGCCATGCTCGTCCTTCCACAATAAACGCTGCATCTCGGTATCAGTCGAGCCGGGCGACACCACATTGCAGCGGATATGGTCCCGTGCATGTTCCAACGCAAGGCACTTGGTAAACTGGGTGGATGCCGCTTTCGAAGCCGCATACGCCGACATGTGCATTCGCGGTACGGCAGCGGCGTTGGACCCGACAGTGACGATGCTCCCGCCCCGCCTTGCAGCCATTCTGGCCACAACGGCGCGCGATACGTAAAATACGCCATGCGTATTCACCTCAAAGGTTCGCAGCCACTCCTCATCGCTAAGTTGGCCCACTCTGCCCATGTGCAAAATCCCCGCCGCATTCACCAACATGCCAATCGGCCCGAGCTCCTCTTCAATGCAAGCAACGCCATTCTCCACAGCCATACGATCGGAGATATCCATTGGATAAGCGGCTGCCCGGCAGCCTTGAGCACGCAGGTCGGTAACCGACAGCTCAAGCCGTCCTGCCTGAAGGTCAACCGCCGCCACGACTGCTCCCTGTGCAGCGAACGCCTTGGCTACGGCCTCACCTATGCCTTGGGCTGCTCCGGTAACCAATACCACTTTGCCCTCGATTCCCGTATAACTCACCAGACATCCTCCATTTCTCTGTATCGATTCAGCTTCCCGCTCTGATTTGCAGCCCTTATCCCTGCTCGTGCTCCCTCTTCATATCGGTTCCTTCATTTGCGTGTATCCCTCCGCCACTCTCCATCCGCCGCAATTCTCACCTCTCCGGGCTGCAGGCAAAACGGATCGTACGGCTAATCAGAAACGGAAGCACCGAAACATGGTTTTCATCCTCGAACTCGGTATATCTAATCTCCAGCCCCGTGAGCTTTAACGAGGATAAGCGGTCGGCAAGGCTGGAGGCCTTGTCGTTGTTTCGCGCGGGATGGGTTTTCTCATGCTCCCCCATGCCGATCCAGACCCTCGCGTCGACCGGCTCCTCCTTCATTCGTTCAACGAACCTTCGCTCTTCCGACTGCATCACCTCTTGGTTCCAATGGAGCGATGGACTGCCTGCAATGTAGTACCGAAACGCACCCGGCCTCGTAAACAACGCATGGATCACGAAAAGCCCGCCAAGCGAATGGCCGAAAATGGCCTGCCTGTTGCGATCGATTCGGTACTGCTGCTCAATGTCCGGCTTCAGCTCCTGCTCGATAAAATCCAGAAACGCATCCGCGCCCCCCTGTTCCGGAATGGGCGTCCCATCCGACTTGTGGGTGTACGCCGTCGTCGCCTGCGGCGTGAAGTCGTAGTACCGATGCGGAGAAAACGGACCTGCCGTTTCGTAGCCGATGCCTACGACGATCGCAGGAAGGGCTCCGGTCTTTTCCGGCCTGCGGCCTTGGATGCGTACCGCTTCAACCATCGTGCCGAACACGGAGTTGGCATCAAGCAAATAAATGACCGGATAACCATTTGGCGGCGGCGGTTCTGCCGGTTGGTGCACCATGATTCGGTAGGCATGCCTGCCGGATTGCGATGTCATGGTCCATTGTTCGGAACGCGGTACGAGTATGGTACTGCGGGCAATCGGGTTAAGGGTTCCGGTAAGGGAAGAGTCGGGTTGAAACGTCATTGCAGGTGGTTCCTCCTTGTGATTCGGCTTATATAAGACAACGATCGTTTATATGAGATTGATTCTCATTACCAATTATAAGAGAGTCATGCAGGTGCTCCCATGGACGATATCCAGAAATGATTTTGACTATCTCCATATCTTGATCCGATCGATTCAAATGCGTGCCTTTTACTTGCATGAAAAAAAGCCCGGCCACAGGCAGACAGAACGGAAAATGCCTTCGTTCCCTCTGCTGTGGGGGCCATTGGTTGTATACCTTGCGATGCTAAGGTCCACGAGATCTCTTGGACCAATCCGAACTTAAGCTCTCCTGATGGTTACTGCTGTGTGATTGCTTTCAACGTGTCGTCAATGACGTGACCGTACGCAATCAGCCCGCTGCCAAGCCATGGCGCAGGATCCACGTTGTACACCTTTCCACCTTTGACTGCGGGCATGCTCTTCCAGACGGCGGTATCGGTCATTTCCTTCATGCTGCCCACGCCTTGTTCCACGGTGAAAATGTAGTCTGCATCGATTTCCGGCAGCACTTCCGTCGATACGATCGCGCTGTTCTCCGTTTCAACCAAAGCAGGCTTGCCCAGACCAAGCTGCTGATATACAACGTAGCCGCTGAAATAGTTTCCGCCCATCATGCTGATGCCGCGCGGAGCAAACCGAATGATCGCCGCCTTTTTACCTTCGGCCACTTTGGAGATTTCGGCTTTGGCTGCATCCACCTTGGCATGGTACGTTTCGATGGCCTGCTTGGCTTCAGCCGTCTTGCCCAGCAAGTCACCAATGATCTCCAGCGATTTTTCCACATCGCCCGATGCATTGTTGAACACGTAGGTCGGCGCGATTTTGGAGTAGCTCTCATAAACGCCGTTCTCCGCATAGTTGGCCGTATGCAAAATGATGAAATCCGGATTGTACGCCATGAGCGCTTCCGGCGAAGGCAATCCGCTGGAGAAATCGAGGGTTGGCACCCCGCTTAACTGGTCCTGCAAATAAACGTGCCCCTGCGTACCTGCCGCCCATTGGGCTACCGGTTTGACGCCGAGCGTCAGCAGCGAGTCTTCAAGATAGGGGGCAAACACACGCTCCACCTTGGCAGGTACTACGACATCATGCCCCAGTTCATCCTGCACCGTTCGTTCGCTGGCCTTTTCTGCCGGCTGTTCTTCCTCCACAACCGTCTCCGTCGATGCCGGGGTGGTTGCTTCCGCGGTCTGCTGCTCCTTTCGGGTCTCGCCCGACTCGGAACCCGAACCGCAAGCAGCAAGCAATCCTGTCATTAAAATCAACACCAGCGACATCAGGATTCGGGTGCTGCAGAAGGTGCGAGCACCCGACCGATGAACGGATTTTTTTCTCTGTTGAAACATTGGACATCCCCCTTGATAAACATTCTCATTTAGATAGAAGGATTATATGTCATGTCGCCCGGGAATCGCCATGGACGGTATCCAGATGCCGATTTGGACAATATCCCGTAAACATCAGCAGAGCTTCTTCCAGCATACGCATCACCCCGACCGCAGAATAATCAAGCCAGGGGTCGCCTGCGATCAGGTGTACTTTATACTGACGCACAGCCTTGAGCCCGCGCCATGCAGGAGCATGCTGCAAACTGAGCCAATGTGCACGTGAAGCCGCCTCGGGGCACACCATCACCATAATCCGGTCCGGATTCAGCTCTGCCAGCTGCTCTAGCGTCAAAGGGGCGTTTGCCCTTACGTCAGGGAATGTATCTAAACAAAGATCGTGGTACAGCACCTCTCGGATGCCGGGATTGCTATAGAAATATAAATACTGTCCGTAAACACGGATGACGGCGACCTTTTCGCGGCCTACCTCCTTTTGTACGGCTTCGCGTGCCTGGCCCACCCTGCGATCATAAAGTTCAATCCATTGCTTGGCCTGTTCCTCCCGCTCAAGGAACGAGGCAATCGTGCGTAGTTCGCCGCGCCAATCCGGGTTGTTTCTGTGCACGATGCAGCATGGCGCAATTTTCCTCAATTTGTCCTGATCGGCCGCGCTGATCTGGTCCGTGCCGATAATAGCATCCGGACGAATGTGGACCAACCTTTCGACATTGGTATCGAACCGCCAGCTCGTATACGGGTCTGTCAGCTTAAGATGGCACTCGATGTCTGTGCGATGCGCATTATAATAATAAGCCGTCCACTTGGGATCAATAGGTGCGGCGACAGGCATGATTTGCAGGGCAAGCAGTTGTCCCGTCACGCAGGAGGAGCAGATTGCTATCCGTTTGCGAGCCGTCTTGGCATAATCGGAAGGAGACACGCCCACTTCTTTCTTGAACTTCCGGCTGAAATAGAACTCGTCGCTATACCCTACCTTGAGCGCAATGTCCCGCAGCTTGTGGCCTGATTCCTTCAAATAACGTTTGGCCCGGTTGATCCGGAGATCCGTCAAATACTCCATTGCACTCTGCCCGTACGTCTTTTTGAACAGATCCACGAAATATTTCGGGCTGATGCTGGCTTCCTGTGCCAGATCGGCAATCGTCAGCGGTCGGTCGAAGTGTTCATCCATATATGCTTTCACCTTGGCAAGATCCGTCTTGGGGCTGCGGCCGGCAGCAGGCACGGAACCGTCTGACCGCGAACCATCCTCCAGTAACATGTGGCCACTCCTTTCGATCTGCTTGATGAGTATGAAGATTCGATAAAACTGTGATATCATTCATAACGAAAATGATAATCATTATCAATAAAATTATCATATTCTTTTCATCTCAGTCAATCCATATATGGAAAAAATAACACACCTGATGGCATCAGCATCAGAAGCTTACAGGAAAGGGGGACGCGCTGATTTCATCCTCCATGGCTTCATTGTTCTGTGAATTTTGTATTGAATACATATTAATCCATACAGTAAACTCCAAGGTGAACGTTTGTTGAATTCGCCATTAAATGAGAATCCCTTTAATAATCTCAGCTATTAATGCCAGTAATATGGAAATGAATGAAGGAAAAAGGTTAGAGTTTACTTTGATGACTGGAGGAGAAAGCGATGTCCACGATTAAAGAAATTTCGGAGAAAACCGGAATTACCCCATATACTCTTCGATTTTATGAACGGGAAGGAATTCTGCCATACGTCAAGCGCGATTCGAGTGGCAATCGATTGTATGACGAAGAGAGTATGGAATGGCTGAATTTTATTTTGGCGCTGCGAGCGACGGGCATGCCGCTTGCCGAGATCAGGAAATACGTGGATTTATACCAAGAAGGCGAGAGCACCCTTGAGATACGTAAACAAATGATGCTTATGCACAAGGAAAAAGTGGAGAAGGACCTCTCGGAAACCATTAAATATTTGGAGCAAATCAATTACAAACTGGCACTTTATGACATGCAGGAAAAAGGATTGGCCAAGATGCTGCCCTAGATGTTGGTTTGCAGATTTCACTCTAAAATGGAGCGCGTTTCCCCGATGGGGACGCGTCTTTTTTGGTGCTTATATTAGAGTGAGCTCTAATATATTTTGCGCTTTTATTCCCTTGAAATTTCCATTTCATGTCCTGTATCATCAAAAATACCACGAATTTATGGGAATTCCGCCTATTCAAATTATTTAATATTCGAGACTTGACTTATATTAAACTCTAATTGATAACCTTGAAGCAAGCCAACGATGAGTGGCTAAACCAAGAACAAAGGAGAAGTACATATGAACACAAAAGTAGCAATCATTACAGGTGCAAGCAGCGGAATGGGAGCGGCCACGGCGAAACTTCTCGCTCAACACAACATTAAAGTCATGCTTGCCGCTCGCCGTGAAGACCGATTGCAGCAGCTGCAAGAAGAAATCCGTAACGCTGGAGGTGAAGCCAGCTACAAGGTGACTGACGTCACTTCGCGTGTTGATCTGGAAGCATTGGCGGATGAAACGATTAAAGTCTATGGACAAATTGACATTTTGATTAATAATGCGGGGATCATGCCTCTTTCGTTCTTCAAAAATTTGAAAGTCGACGAATGGGAGAGAATGATCGATGTGAACATTAAGGGCGTCCTCTATGGGATGGCGGCAGTGTACAAACATATGGAAGAACGTAATGAGGGACATATCATTAATTTCTCGTCCATTGCGGGGCATATCATCTTCCCTTCAAGCTCTATTTATAGTGCGACCAAGCACGCTGTAAGGATTTTAACAGAAGGTATGCGAACCGAATTGGGATCCACACAAAATATTCGGACAACACTCATCTCCCCCGGTGCGGTGGAGACCGAGCTGTACGGTACCATTACCGATAACTCCATTTATCCGGCATTGGAGAAATTGGGCAGCCAGGAATGGAGTCAACTTGACCCAAGCGACATTGCGAGAACGATACTATTTGCCATTCAGCAGCCGACTAACGTAACCATTAATGAACTGATTGTCCGCCCCACATCTCAAAGCTTATAACTTTGTGACCGCCAAAAGGGCAAGTAGTTTAAGCTTGCCCGGGAAGGACTTTGTACTAAAAACCTGGTAAGATTTTTGAAAACTGATCCCCGTCTATGAGACTGGGATCAAAACACCTTGCAAGTTAAAGCAGCCAGTCGTCGATAATCAATCGGGGGTATCATGTCAGTAGGGAATCTGGATCCCAAACAACCCCAAAATACAAAGCTAAAGAAATACATAATTACGATTCCAGCGGTAGCCGCGAACATGTCATTTCATAGGATAAAGAGTCAAAATTCACGCTAATTTCAATTTTTGCGACAAAAATTTCAAAATAGTGGTTAACTTCCCTGATTTAAAGTGGTACTATAGGGGTATGAGGAAGAAATTGGGCACTATGACACATGTCTTTTTATCAACTTCGTTCATTTGAACTAACCAGGTTGGCCCTCTTTTTCATACTGAACGCTGTGAAAAGCGCGCATATCGGTCGTTCAGTGATAGTTTTTCAGATTTCCCATCCATTCGACAACAATTGGAAGACCCATTAGAACGAATGTAGTAGTACCATAGATTTACCATAGCAATGCCACATTCCCTTAGCAAGCAAGATTTAAGTTTCAATATAGCCATCCATGTAGCACGAATCAGAGGGACAGATAGCTATCGAATCCAGATCATGTAGCCTGATAACGAGAAGTGGGAATTTATAGCGTTAGAATTCTAGAAATAAGCAAGCAGTCGTCATCAGCCCGGCAGAAGCCAGGGCTTTTTGTCGTGCCTGTATAACCTGGACCACTCCGGCACAGAATCGGAGGTATCGTGGTTCTTTCTGGCGGGTTTATAATATGGCAAGATACCATTAAGGGAGTGATGGGATGTATTCCGATCTGCAGTTGACGGATGACCGCCCTGTATATATACAAGTCAAGGATTACATGAAACGGTTGATGCTCAAAGGCGGCCTGCAGGCGAAGCAAAAGCTTCCCTCCACCCGTGAACTAAGCACCCTCATGAAAGTGAGCCGCAGCACCGTCCTGCTCGCCTATGCCGAGTTGGAGGAAGAAGGGCTGATCTATGCGGTCAAAGGAAAGGGCAACTACGTCAGTCCTTCCATCGGGACCCCGGAAACGGAGACGCCGCCCTGGGAACCGGACTGGTCTGACCGTGTCAGCGACTACGCCCTTCAAGCTGAACAGCTTGACCTGATGAAGCACGGATCCGGAGCGGAGCGAGGCGAGATTTCCTTTACCAGCATCGCCCCGGACGAGAAGCTATTCGACCTGCATAACGTGAAACGGGCCTTTCTCGACCGCATGTCGCTGGAAGGGGAAGTTCTGCTTAATTACGGGTATGCCAAAGGCTACCGCCCCTTGATGCAATATTTGCTCAGATACATGGAAAACAAAGGCGTCGATCTGGAAGGCAAAGATATTTTGATCACCAACGGGTTCACCGAGGGTTTTGACCTCGTGCTGAGCGCTTTGCGCAAACGAAGCGGCCGGGCATTATGCGAAAATCCGACGCACCATACGGCCATTAAAAATCTCAGGCTCCATCAGTTTGAGCTCACAGGCGTCGATATGGAATCCGATGGGCTGAATTTAAAGCAATTGGAAAACAAGCTGGCTTCGGATGCGTACGATCTGGCTTATCTCGTCCCGTCCTATCACAATCCGACCGGCATCGTGACCTCACCGGCCAAGCGGGCCGAGATTATCCGGCTTATGAACCAGTACAAGGTGCCGGTCATCGAAGACGGGTTCAACGAAGAACTGCGCTATTCCGGATCGCACGTTTCCCCGCTGATTACAAGTGTTGGCAAGGGCTCTGGACTGATCTACCTGGGCAGCTTCTCGAAGGTGCTGTTTCCGGGGCTGCGAGTAGGCTGGATAATCGCTGATCAAGCATTAATCGACTTTTTGGAAAGCATGAAGCGTGCGCGAAGCATCCATACCTCGACGCTGGATCAATCATTGCTTTATCAATATTTAAGCAATGGCCATTTCGAGAAATACCTGAAACGGGCACGCACCGAATACAAACGCAAATACGAGCTGGTCGTGCGCTGTCTTAAGCAGCATCTGCCCATGTGCAGAATATCCGGGGAAGGCGGACTTCACTTGTTCGTTCAGTTCCCTGAGGCGTTCAGCACGCGAGAGCTGCTGGAAGCATGCAAGGCAAAAGGGGTTACCTTTATGCCGGGCGATACTTTTTACTTGGAGGAAGGCCAGGGACAGAACACCATGCGTCTCGGCTTCTCCAGGGTGAGCGACGAAAACATACGCAAAGGCATTCGCATTATCGGTGAAATAGCGGCCAAATGGCGCTGATCCGACATGGGTGCAGAACGTGCACCCGAAATCATAAGGGAGGGCATTACATGAAAGTGGGCGTGATTATGGGCGGAACATCTTCGGAGCGGGATATTTCCCTGCTGACCGGAAAGGAGATGATTGCCCATCTCGACAGGCAAAAATACGAGGTCGTCCCGGTGGAGATTAACAGCAAACGCGATCTCATTGACAAAGCAGCCGGTTTGGATGTGGCCTTGCTTGCTCTCCATGGAAAATACGGGGAGGACGGCACCGTACAAGGCACGCTCGAATCGCTCGGCGTACCCTATACGGGATGCGGCGTGCTCGCGAGCAGCCTGTGCATGGACAAAGACTTGTCCAAACGTATTATCCAACATGCGGGCGTAACCACCGGAGCATGGCTGCAAGTGAGCAGCCTGGATGAACTGTCCGGGCCTTCGGTACAACAGCTGTCGTACCCGGTCGTCGTCAAACCCAATTCGGGCGGCTCCAGCATCGGCACGCAGATCGTGCGTGAAGAAGCAGGACTGCGCTCTGCGGTAGAAGCAGCTCTGGCTTGGGACGAAACGGTGATGATCGAGCAATATATCGAGGGCGACGAGATCACCTGCTCCATTCTTGACGGCCGTATGCTTCCGGTCCTGTCTATTCGCACGAACGCAACGTTCTTCGATTATGAAGCCAAATACAGCGACGGCGGGGCCGTCGAACAGGTTATCGAACTTCCGGCCGATCTGCATCAGCGCGTGGAAGCGGCGGCTCTCGCCTGTTACCGGGCCTTAAAATGCAGCGTCTATGCACGCGTCGATATGCTGATTAGGGACGGCATCCCTTATGTGCTTGAAGTGAATACCCTCCCTGGCCTTACCAGCAACAGTTTGCTTCCCAAAAGCGCGGCAGCGGCCGGTTTATCGTTTGCGGGTTTGCTAGATTCCATTATTGATTTATCGTTGAAACAACGGGCGAAGGAGGCTGCATTGGCATGAGTCTGGATGTCAGCATACGGCACAGTACGGAAAACGATATACAGGATATGGTTATTCTCATGGATCAACTTGGTTATCCAACCACCTATGCCGAAATGAGCGAACGCTACCGCCATCTTGCGTCAGACGCAAACTTTACTACACTGGTCGCCGAAGTACGGGGACGCGCCATTGGGCTAATCGGTCTGCAAACCTCGTATATGTATGAAAAAAACGGACGCCATTGCCGCATCATGGCACTGATCGTGCATGATCAGTTCAGAGGTTCGGGCATCGGCACCCGGTTGATTCAAGCCGCTGAGCAATGGGCAGCGGAGCAGGGCGTATTCTCCCTGTCCCTGAACAGCGCCAACCGCGAGGAGCGCCAGGCTGCCCACCAGTTTTATCGCGCGATGGGATATACAGACGGCAGTACCGGCTTCAGCAAAACACTGCGAGTTCCGCAGCACGTTTAATAAACGGATCTTATTCTAATGAAAAGCCCGCTCCCGGACATCATGCCGGAAACGGGCTTCTTTTTTTAATCGTTTTTTTCACCCAATTTGCATCTTTCATAAGCCGCCAGCAAATCCTCCACAGCTACCCCGTCGATCTTCATGCCTTTCACGCTGCATCCGTCCAGCTGCACGCCGGACAGATCGCAATCCCGAAATACAGTACCGGCAAGGTCGCAGCGCTCCCACTGCATGGGCCTTCTCTCTGCGCCAAGATGCGTATCGCGAAAATGGATGCCATCCAGCGCACCCCATTCCACCACGCTTCCGCTTAAACGCAAATCTGCTAGCAGCATGTCGGTCATGTTCAAATTCGTAAACCGGCTGCCGCTCAAATTGCAATCCGTGACGCGCAGGCGGGACAGATTGCTGCTGCTGATTCTTCCCTCTTCCAAATGAGCCTGTATCCATTCGACGGAGCCTTCATCCAACATGGGTTTCGGAACAGACCGATGCAAACGTTTCTCATACCCATACTCATCCTTGGAGCTATATAACCGCTCATACCCCATCTTCTCGTAAAAGTGGTGATTGTTCGGTTGCCGCCCGGACGTCTCCAACCTCCATACCGCAACCTCGGGATATGCGGCCTCAATAAGTCTCACGACCTGAGCCCCGACTCCCCGGCCCTGCCACGCGGGATCGATAAAGATTTTGTCGAGCCGCGCATAAGCACGCCCCAACACCTGTACGCTCACTCCCCCGATCAGGCAATCGCCCAGTTCGACCGTAAAGTAATCCCACTCGCGAATGACGTAACGATGCATGTGTACCGACGAATAGCCGGGCGGACACAGGTTGGGGTCCAGATCATCCGGCCCTTTGGACCATTCTTTCATTGCTTGGTCAAATGCACGGGTACAAGTCTCCGTCAGCATGGCGGCGTCTTCCATCTGGGCTCGGCGCAGACGTACCCGTGCTGGCGGTTGATCATTGCCTGTCTGGCCTGATTCCTTGCCGATCAGTTCAAAATAATCATAATCCGCTCCATCGGCCAGCCTTCGGCGTGAAACCAATCGAAAGCCCGCGTGCTCCAGCACCTTGCGGGAGGCCATGTTAAATGGTTTGACGATGCCTACGATTCGTTCCAAACTCGTATGCTCGAACAGATGTCGGCTGATGGCCCGAACCGCCTCGGTCATGTATCCCTTGCTCCGATGATCACGGGAAATCGCATACGCGACTTCACGGTCGGAAGCGTCCAGCATGTCGTTGGGAAATACGCCGCACCAGCCGATCACGCGTTGATCCACATTGTGAATCACTGCCAGCATTACACGCACATCTCCCGGATCGAATTGCTCGTAACTCCCAATCACAAACTGCAGGAAGCCTTTCAGTTGCTCGACAGTCATCTTCCACTCGGGCAAAACATTCGTAATCTCCGGTTGGGCAATCAGGCACAACAGCTCGGCTTGATCTTCCATGGTAAAAGGGCGAAGCGAAATATGGTTGCTCTGGATAAACAAATGATGGTTCATATACAAACACCTCTGGGGATTATTTTGGTGATGACGCAAAAAAGGCACCTCCAATCGAGGTGCCCCCTTCGTTTCATCGTTTCAGAAACGCCGAGGTTCCTCGTAACGGGTAAAAAAGGACACACGTATCCCGTAGACCAATCCACGGAATTTTTTAAATGTGCACTTCATCGCCATTACAAGAAATCCGGCATATTCCGAAATCCCCTTTCATGAACATCATTTCAAATGAAATCAAATTTTACTTGCGTTCGATCCAAAGCCAACCTGCATCGTCCTCCGTCACTGTTGCACCAAGCGATTCGGCTGCAAACTGGAGCGGCACATAGGTTTTACCATCTCTGCCTACAAAGGCAGATCCCGTCATTCTCACTTCTTTCCCCGCTACGGTTGCCTGATCCGAATTCAGAGTCAAGACAACCTCATTCCCGGTAATGTCGTCGATGACGACGATTCGATCCGATCCTTTGGTCCACTTCACTTCGGCATCCAACTGCTCGGACAGGTAACGAACGGGAACAAACGTGACTCCGTCAACGTCGACTGCACCCGAATATTCGTCATCCGTTTGGAGCATAACCGTTTTGCTTGTAATGCCTGCTTCGTTTTTGAGCAAGTCATAGATGACGGAATCCGATTCGAAGTTGCGCAGGAATTGACCTGGCGTAATACCCGAATCTTCCACATCGATTACGCCGTTCGTTGTATCGACCGCATTGACCGCAACCGTGCCGCCAATGTTCCACATCTCGCTCACGCTCGACAATGTCGCGGATTTAATCGGCAGGAACTCGGAAGCCGGCAGCGCCACTTTCAAGTCAAGGCTTTGCTTGCGGATGTTCTGCGCACTGTCCAGATAGAGGTCCAGCTTCAGTACGGTGTCTTTGCCAAGCACCGTCTTCAGTTCAGGCGTGTCCGCGAGAAGCTGCTTCAGCCCCTCATCGTAACTTGCGAGCAATTCATCCAAGCCTGCTTTTACCATGCCGTACATTGCCGTTACTGCCGCATCGCGGGATTCGGGCACGATCGCAGCAAAAGCGTCATCTCCGGCGCCCTCCACCGTATTCACGGCTTTAACCAACGGATAGAATACGTCATACAGGTCTCCAATCAGACTTTTGAGTCCTTCTTCATCCTTCGCCACACTGGTGAGGAACGGCTTAACCAGCGCCAGCAGTTCTTCACCGTTAATCTCCACGTGCAGTTTGGAAAGGCTGAGCGATTCCCCGTGAACCGTTTCCTGTACAGAATTCACGGAAATGTTTGTTGGATTGGACAGATGTTTCAGCATAAATGCCAGCAATTTCGGAGAGAGCTCCTCGATTTGCTTCTCGAACGCGGCCGTATCCAAACCGAGCAGGGCATCATTGCCTGCAAGCGATATGTAGAGCGGCTTTTTCGCGCCATCTACATCAAACACGATGGCCGACTCGTCCATCGACAGATGGAAAGGCAGCTTTTTGTCCTGAATGCTCAGCGCGCCCTCAATGGAGGCCGTCTTGGAATCTTTCAATTTGGCATCCGTAATATTCAGGGATAACGAATTAATCAGTTCTATCATCTCAAGGTCATCGTCCGAATCGATCCATTCGGATGCCGGTTCGAGCTTTATGTTCAGCGTTTGATTGGATTCAGCGGATTTCACTGTTGCATTGTTCTCAATGGCTTTACCAACGTCAACCCCACCTACGGCTTGGCACCCCGTAAGCGTAACCATAATCAAAATGAGCGGTATGGCGATCCATTGCGCAAATTTGCGGTTAATAATACGATCTCCTCCTTTTTCATGGGCGAAATGTCGTTCATTTCTATTATGGAGGCAGAGGTAATTGTTGTAAATGATATTGATGCAAAAATTCCAAAAAAAGTTAAACATCCGGCGATCATGTGAACGAATCGGGATAATACGCAATGGATCAGATCCATTCATCAGGGATCTCCCATTTAACACAGACGTCAAAGTACTGCATGTGTCGGAAGATACCGCATCCATTGCAGCTCATTGACGGCAGGACGTTCATCCGCCTCGGGATAGAGGGTGGACCACAATGTGGTTTGTTCGACCACAAGTCCCGCTTCGTTCATTCCGCCCCTCATAAAGGCGCATTGACTTATGGAAACATCTGTATGAGAATCTAAATAGTCCAACCTTTTCAACCTAGCCTATAAAAGGAGAATGCATATGATGTCATCCCCCAACATTCCATTAAGCACCGGGCAGAACACAGCCATTCCGTCAGCCGCCCAACTGCAAGTAACGATCCAATGCGATTCGGGGCCATCAACGCTCGATGTCAGTTGTTTCATGGTCAACGAGCGGGGCCATGTTCCTTCCGACGACTACTTTGTATTTTACAACCAGACCTCGGACCCTCATCGCAGCGTAGAGCTGCAACAGATGGAGGCGCGCAAAACTACTTTTGCAATCGACACTGACAGACTTCGCCAGGCCCCCGTCGAAAAGTGCGTTTTCACCGCTACCCTGGATGAAGGCGGCACTTTCGCTCAGGTCCGCAACTGCCGGGCCATTGTACAAGCAGGGCAACAGCAAATTACATATGAGATTACCCAGGCAACCGCCGAAACGGCATTGATTTTCATCGAAGTTTACAAACATAACGGCGAATTCAAGGTACGCGCCATTGGACGCGGCTTCTTCGGGGGACTTAAACCACTGGCCGAATCGTTCGGCGTGGAAGTTGAGGGCAACCCCGGACCAGAGGTGGCTGCTGCTACAGAAACTCCTGTACCGCCTGCTGCCGAGCCTGAGCCAGCCCCGTTAAACCTGACCAAGATCGATCTGCTTAAACGAAAAGTGAATTTGTCCCTGCAGAAGAAGCAGGCCGAACCGATCCGGGCACGCGTAGCGGTTGTATTTGACGCCTCCGGCTCCATGTACCACCTGTATCGCAACGGAACCGTGCAAGAAGCGTTCGAACGCATTCTGGCCATTGCTGCAGCCTTTGACGATAACGGCGAACTGGATGTTTGGTTTTTTGCCAAAGACTTCTTGCGTGCACCGAGCGTAACCGCGCAGGATTATGAAAACTACATCAATCGCGCATATACTTTGGGAAGCAAGGGCGGAACCAACAATGAGCCTCCTGTAATGGAAGACGTCATCCGCAAATATACGGTGGAGGAACCCAATGTGCAGATCCCAACATATATTATCTTTTTCAGCGATGGGGGCGTGGGTAGCAAAGGAAAAATCACACGGTTGATCACCGAAAGCTCTACCAAAAATCTGTTCTGGCAATTCGTTGGCTTGGGGCGAGCCAATTACGGCATTCTTCAGAAGCTGGACGACATGCCCGGCCGATTCATCGATAATGCCAACTTTTTCGAATTGGACGATATCTCACGGATCAGCGATGAAGAATTGTATGACCGCCTGCTGGGCGAATTCCCTGCCTGGATTAAGGAAGCTCGTGCCAAAGGCATTCTGGCTTAAAGATGGAGCCTTGCAACATAGGTATTGCCCCTTAGCCCTTTTCAAATTCGATATCACCAAAAATAAACGCCAAAAGACGCTAACCATGAAGTAACCACGGTTAGCGTCTTTTGGCGTTTATGTTAAGCTTGGGCTTGCTCCGCTTCCCAACGTGCGATTTCGGTCCGTACTTTCGGCGCAACTTCTTTGCCGAGCAGTTCGATCGCTCTCATGACATCGGCATGAGGCATCGTGCCGAGCGGGGTATGCAGCATGAAACGGGTAATGCCCACTTGTTTGCGCAAATAAATGATTTTTTCGGCTACGGTATCGACATCTCCGACATACAACGCGCCTTCAAGCGAACGAGCGGCGTCAAAGGTCGCCCGACTGTAATGTCCCCAACCGCGCTCGCGTCCAAGAACGTTCATGACGGCTTGCGTTGGCGGGAAAAACTTCTCTACCGCCTCTTCCGTCGTATCGGCAATGAAACCATGCGAGTGCGAGGCGACCGTCAGCTTGGATGCGTCATGTCCGGCATGTTCCGCCGCTTTCTTGTACAGCTGCACCAGTGGCGCGAATTGGGTTGGGCGACCGCCGATGATGGCCAGCACAAGCGGCAATCCGAGCAAACCTGCGCGCACGACCGACTCCTGGTTGCCGCCGCTGCCAATCCAGACTGGCAGTTTTTCTTGTACCGGACGTGGATAGATGCCCAGGTTGTTGAAGGAAGGACGATGTTTGCCTTCCCAGGTTACTTTTTCGGAGTCCCGCAGTTTCAGGAGCAAATCCAACTTCTCGTCGAACAGTTCATCATAGTCGTTCAGGTCATAACCAAACAGCGGGAACGATTCGATGAACGAACCACGTCCGGCCATAATTTCCGCGCGCCCGTTCGAAATGCCGTCCAGTGTGGCAAAATCCTGATACACCCGCACAGGGTCATCCGAGGACAATACCGTCACTGCACTTGTCAGGCGAATACGTTTCGTTTGGGATGCTGCCGCTGCCAAAATAACGGCTGGAGAAGATGCCGCATAGTCCACGCGATGATGCTCGCCTACTCCGTATACGTCCAAGCCTACCTCATCCGCAAGAACGATCTCTTCCACGACTTCGCGAATGCGCTGCGCATGGCTGATCACCTCTCCCGTTTTGACGTCCGGCGATGTTTCTACAAAGGTACTGATTCCGATTTCCATGCCTAATTCCTCCCTTATGATTAATGTTCCGTATTTACTGCTCATCTATTTCTAACGTATTGTAAGCTAATAACATTTCGTTAATAACTACTCTAAACGATTTGAGATAAAAAAACAAGTGCCCTCTGCTCAGGTACGCAGAGGGCTTTGCAAGGATCTACCACGCAGATTGTTTAGCTGCTGATCCTGCCTAGATTTTTTTCACAAACTCCGACTTCAGCTTCATTGCGCCGAGGCCGTCGATCTTGCAGTCGATGTCATGGTCGCCTTCGATCAGGCGGATGTTTTTAACTTTCGTCCCCATTTTGACGACGAGCGAGCTGCCTTTCACCTTTAGTTCCTTAATGACGGATACGGTATCCCCGTCCTGAAGCACATTGCCGTTCGCGTCGCGGACGACCTTTTCCTCTTTCCCGGCCGTTTGTTCGGATTCCGGATTCCATTCATGTGCGCATTCGGGACATACCAGCATGAAACCATCCTCGTACGTATACTCGGATTTGCATTGCGGGCAATTTGGCAAATTGGACATATGTATTTAGCTCTCCATTTCTATGATGGCTTCCTCGCAAGTATACGGGAATATGCGCCGTTGTTCTACCTCTGGATCGAAGGTTAATGGAAAGAAGGAGTGTTTGCCATCCGGGAACAAGACCATCTGGCTCATCGTTTAAACTAAATTTAAGGTTGGCACGTTCCTTGATTTAAGGTAAACCGCTTATGATGGAGATCCGGAACAACTTTCCATGTTAATATTGTAAGCATGCAGTCAGAACATATATGATTTTTTCAGAAAAAGGAGCTTCCCTGTATGACACCCTATGTGTTTCCCGTCAAAACCGCTTTTTTCATTTTTCTTATCGCTGCCATGTTTTTGTTGATTCCTTGGCTC
The DNA here is from genome assembly GCF_037969725.1 of Paenibacillus sp. FSL W8-0426. Classification (NCBI taxonomy): domain Bacteria; kingdom Bacillati; phylum Bacillota; class Bacilli; order Caryophanales; family Paenibacillaceae; genus Paenibacillus; species Paenibacillus sp. FSL W8-0426. The sequence continues at coordinate 6,710,876 of NZ_CP150203.1, forward strand.
ATTTACGGCTATCGCAAGGACGGTTTTTTTAGCTGGTCCCGCTTTGCGATCAGTTTTTCGTTTGTTTTCTATATGCTTGCCGCCTACTGCCTCGTTATTCTGCCGATGCCCGAAACCCGCAACAATTGCGCACAGCAGGCGGCGGACGCCGTTTATTACAACCTGATCCCGTTCACCTTTATCAGCGACATGTTCAAAGAAACGCCGATGAACTGGTCGCAGCCGTCCAGTTATATGGCAATGATCCGCAGCAGAGCTTTTTTGCAGGCCCTTTTCAACGTATTTCTGCTCATGCCGCTCGGAGTATATATCCGTTATTTCATGCAGCAACGATCCCACTGGAAAAAGGCGCTGATCGCCGGATTCGGACTCTCCCTATTTTTCGAACTCACGCAAATTACGGGTCTGTATGGCTACTTTGCCTGCCCTTATCGGCTGTTCGATATCGATGACCTGATGCTAAATTCGTCCGGCGCCGTGCTTGGTTTCCTGATTGCGCCTATTTTGCTGGCCATGTTCCCTTCCAGGGCGCGCCTTCAAGCCAAAACCGAGCAGATTGTCGAGCAGAATAAAGTATTTCCGGTAGCACAGCTGCTTGCGTTAATGATCGATGCGGCAGTCATCGCGCTGTTATCCAACCTGTTTTCCATATTCAATTTGGCTTCAGGCAGCAATGTTGTCACCGGGGCCGTCAACACAACGCTAGCCATGATGATCCTGCTCTTTTTCGTTCCCATGGCACGGGGTGGCAAAACGCCAGGATCCGCATTTATGCGCTTCCGTTACGTCAATATCAGCACAGGGCAGCCTTCCTTCAAAACGTTGTTCAAAAGATGGCTGGCACTGTATATTCCCTGGCTCATTCTTAGCGCGATCCGAATCATGAACGAGTATGCAGTCATCCAAAATGCATATATCCCCGAAACCTATCAGGTGTGGATATCGGTCGGCATATATGGCCTGTACATGCTTGCCTGCATCGTTCTGGCTTTCCATCTCATACTCGTCCTCTTCTCGCGGGGTAAACGCAACTTCTATTTTGATGAAGTGTCCGGCACGAAACCTTCGCGTAAATAGTGTACTTGAGTAAAAAACGCCTCCGTCGTAAAGACGTGAGGCGTTTTGCGCATTTACTCCATGCTAATCATACTTTATTTGATTTGCGGCTATATGGGGACAAGAGCGATCGAAAGATGATTCTGACCACGTAGTGACCTATTGTGATTGATTAGAGCGTTTTCTAAAGATCAAATCACCTACACACCCAACCGTTTGCGTTTCTCCGCTTCCGGATCGTGTTCGAGCTTGATCTCGTGATTAAAGATCATCGTTGCACGATCCTGTTCATACGTCGGCCATTCCATGCCGGCTACTTGAGGCTGACCCGTTTTGGCAAAAGCAATCCATGCATCCTGCACCCGAAGCGCGAGCGCGGCGGCAGCCGCGTCCGGCTCGGCCTTCATGAATTTCAATGCATGCAGCGTATTGAAGACAAAGAACATTTCGATGCTGTGAATCGCTTTTTTGAGAAGCGGGTGCTCCGGCATGACCCAATCAAAACGATACATCCACACCGATGCATGCTTCTGCTGGGCAGCAGCATATTGGAGCGATGAACGCCAGAAGAACATATCGGTCATGGCCTGTGCCTGTCCGTCCGCCGTTTTGGGATAGCTGTCGGCAATAGCCTTGCGATCGGCAAGGTCTGGCGCCATGAAGTCGACTCCGCGCACCATGTCGATCTGCTCGGAAAATGGCGTATCGGGCTGGATAAACAGCGAACCTTCATCGAGCGTCGTACCGATCAGCACCGAAATATCCCGGGCCGCCCCTGCGGCAACGGCCTGAAGCGGAGGTTGCGGAAGCGTATCGCCATCCAGCACCGGCTGAAACAGCAAGGCCATTCCTACACCGCTTTGCTCTTTGAACCTCTCGGCAGCTTCGACGATCCGCTCTGCCGGGATGTCCTGCAGCTTGTGCAGCTCGTCCGAACCGATGCCAAGCATCTTCAACACGCCTTCACGCACCGCGTTGGCCTGCTCGGCAGGCATGAACTGCGATGCGCCGCTTTCCATAATAGCGCGCCGGAACAGGCCCTTGGCCGCAGGCATCGCCATCAGGGCAGCAATGCTCATGCTGCCCGCCGATTCACCGAATACGGTAACGTTGGCCGGGTCCCCTCCGAAAGCGGAAATGTTATCCTGCACCCATTGCAGCGCAGCGACCTGATCCAGCAATCCCGCATTGGTGGCGTACGATTCGCCGAGCGGCGACATATGCAAAAATCCGAGCGCCCCGAGACGATAATTGATCGTGACTACGATCAAATTGCCTCGTACGGCCAAGGACGTGCCGTCATATACGGGTAAGCTGCCCGAACCGGTAACGAAGGCACCACCATGAATCCACACCATCACCGGGAGGGGTTGATCGCTTTCTTTTTCCGGAGCCCAAACGTTCAGATACAGGCTATCCTCGGATTCCCGAATCGCTCCCTCAGCTTCTTTCAGGTGAGAACTGCGCGGCTGAATGTTTTCCGGCCCGTAAAACCGGGCTTCGCGCACGCCTTCCCATGATTCCGGAGGAACCGGGGCTTTGAAACGCAGTTCATCCACTGGCGGCTTGGCATAAGGAATGCCTTTCCATGCGTTCGCTCCATGCGAATTTTCGCCCTCCACAATCCCGTAGCTGGTCATCACTTGAAGTTTTCTCATTCCGCGTCTACATCCTCTCTATTGAGTAGTGTTCCGACATGTATCGGTACGATCAACTTGCAGCAATCCATGGAAAATTTTATCTACCTTTTGAGTATAGAACGCATATGTACCCTTTTACAACTTTCCCCAATTCACGCTTCATCCAACGTTTCACGTGGAACTTTTTATGACACCGGCCCTTCGTGCGCACGATTCCATGTGATCCAAATGATGATCACGAGCGATTTTAGTTCAAAGTCTGCTGTCCCTCAAATAGTTCACCGTCAACTCAGCGCCCTCAATCCAGCTCCCTTTCACGAAGTCCCTGCCCTTCACGACGACGCGATCCGCATAAACCTCCACATGCAGCCCTTGGCTTCCTTCCAAATGTTCATCATCGTCCGTCCACAAATAGGCGACAGAGGAGGCGTTGAACATCGTTGGCATGTGATCGCCGCCTTAATAAAATGAGATTTTTTATCCTGTTTTTCTTGCTGACGTATAACTTCGATGATCCGAAAGGCTTATTCCGAGTTTTGGCGCTCCATCATTTTGAGCCGGGATCGGCATGCTCCTGATCTTTACGCGGTCTATAATCCCGCAGCAGCCCCTCATAGATCAACTCCAGCCGCTCGTTTTGACGAAAATCATCCGGCGTCACCAATGCAGGCAGCTTGTTCCACAGCTTGATCCCCGATCGCTGCAAAATTTCAGCCACAAACTGCGAGCAGAAATACGAGTTGCTGAACTCCACCGGTTCTTTAAGCGTGATGCCAATGACGCCGAGCAGATTGTACATGAACTTCTGGCGGCTGCGGATGAAGATGTGCAGCACGCGTTTCATTTTTTCCACCTCGCGCTCGGTCACCTTCAGCTCATAAATGACACAAGTCGTGTCCGGAAATTTGCTGAACGTGCCCTTCTGGATATCTTCTTTCACAAAGCCGCCGCTGAGCGGATTGTTTGGATGTTTGCGCCCAAAGCTGTATAACTCGGAAAGTTCCCGATTGAATGAAATGGATGCATGATTATAGGGTGCGCGCGTGTAAGTCTGAATCATTTTGGTAAACAAAGTACCTGTATTAGTCAACAAAATATAAACCGAACGATCCGGTGTCATCGCAAAATTACCCCTTATCAAGTGTCGAGTATTCCTTCATAATAACATAGGAACCCTATAATGGAATCTCACATCCCGACAAGCAGGTGATATCGCCAAGTGAATAGCACGCTTTTTACGCTTACGCTCATCTTTTCAGCATTACTACTCGTACATATCGGTTATAAAACCGTGTCCCGACTTCAACCGGACAAGGATTACTCGGGCATCGGCAATAAAATCAAAACCTGGTGGGGCATGTTCGTTATTTTTTGTCTCGCCACATTGTTCAACCCCATTGTCTCCCTAATATCGCTCATGGTGCTGGCGTTTTTTGCGCTCAAGGAGTATTTCTCCATGATTCGCACGCGCAAAGCGGACCGCCGATTGTTTCTATGGGCATACCTGGCCATACCGGTGCAATTTTACTGGATCTACATCGGATGGTACGGCATGTTTATCGTATTTATTCCGCTGTATGTCTTTCTCGTGCTGCCGCTGCCGAGGCTGATCAACAAAGGCACGGTCGGTTTCCTTCGCAGCGTAAGCTCGACCCAGTGGGGCCTCATGCTGATGGTGTTCGGGTTAAGTCATCTTGCGTACTTTCCCTTTGCCACGCCGGAATACGGCTCCAAGCTCGTATTGTTTCTGGTTGTGTTGACGCAGCTGAACGATGTGGTGCATTATTTGGCTTCTCTCTATTTGGGCAAACGCAAAGTGGTGCCTACCGCCAATCCTTTTTTGACCTGGGAAGGGTTCCTCTGCTCCTTCGTTGTGACCACGGCCGCATCTTACTTTATTCACCCATATATGACACCGTTTAATTGGGAGTTCTCCATTTTTATCGGTATACTGATCGCGCTCGCAGGATTTTTCGGCAGCTTGACGGTATCCGTGTTGAAAAGGGACCTGTTGATCGGCGACGACACCAAATTCGACGCATTGAAAAAGAGTTACCTTAGCCGGGTCGACAGCTTGACCTATACGTCCCCGGTCATGTTCCATGTCGTTCGTTATTTCTTTGACTTTATGTAGCGTTGTGAAATCATATCTCGTTTATCAGCAACGTTCGGACTTGATGATAAAAGCAAAAGCAGCCCGCCAGGCTGCTTTTTGCATGCGCTTTTCGGTACAATCTCGAAGCTTTTCGGCCTCCCTGACCGCCTTGAATGTGCCGACAGCGACCGTCTTTTGGCACGACCGAACGATGCACATCACACACTGGCAATCATCTGAATAAGGCTCCCGCCGTTAAAGAGGCAATGCCACTTCGGTTTCGACCCGGACCTCATCGCTGCCTTGACCATCCGTATAAACCAGGGTCACTTTTCCGCTCTCCCCTTTCATCTCCCCCGTGTATCGGAAGCCTGAGATCTGACGCTTCTCGTCAATATAAAAACCCTCTTTACCGCTTTTGGCGTGCTGAACCGCTTGTCTGTAATTATCGATGACCGTAATCTGGTTGGATGTCCAACGCAGTTCGGATAGTGTATACCCTTCAGGCACCTGTCTGACCGTGAATTCGAAACGCTTGTGTTTGGCCAGTTCGTCCGTCTGATGAAGTTCAATGGACATCAATGAGCCGACTCCTTCCGAATCGTTGGCCTCGGCAGACAGCCGTCCTTCTTCAACCGCTTCCGGGTTCTTGTTTTTGGCAGCCGCATTCGGAACCGAGTTTGGACCCGCTTGCTCGATGGGCTGTTTCGATTGGGGATACGCGTGTTCCTGCACCGACTCCTTATTGTTTATGGCGCCGCATCCGCTGACCAGCAACGTCGATCCCAGAATCAGCGCGCCAAGTGCGTTGATGTTGAACCTGCTTTTATTCATCTAAAGCTCCTCCATCCTGTCTGTAATCCTTTCGTCGTGGCAACAAGCCAAACGTTCCCTATATTCATTCAATACCCATATCATTCCTCATGAAGCTCCTTGATATGTAAGCAGAAGAGACATATGCTTTTCCGCGCAAAAAAAACCGGCTATCCGGCAAAATGGCGATGATGCTCCATCTTTCGGATAACCAGTAGTATATTTGGACTATATGTAAGTTTATTGCTCATGCTGTTTCGATCAGGGTAACGTCAGAACTTGTCCAACCTGAATGGAGCTGGAAACCAGTTCATTGTATGCTTTGATCTCTTCAATGTAATCTCGCGTATCCATATCATCCGGCTTATACTTCACTGCAATATTCCAGAGCGTGTCGCCCTGAGATACGACGAGTTTGCCTCCAAGTGCCAGACGGTCCTCTTTGCCTCCAGCAAATACATTCAATACCGTGCTGCATCCGATGAGGATGATCAAAAAAACGAACAAGCTTTTTATCAAAACTGTGGGCATTTTCATACGCGGCCATTTCTTTTTGAAATCGCCTATGCCAGATTGGGCCGTTTCCGGGTTTACCGATTCGTAAATGCTCTGATACGTGGAATATCTCATCATCCAACCAACCTCCAAACCTTTGTTTCACAATGGCGTTAATAAACGTGGATCGAATCCCCAAGGGCACATGGACCTAACCATTTTCTTTTTATAGGTCTATAATACCATCTGCATCTCAACAAATTCTAAACAACGACAGGAAGCGTCAAATCGCTCGACAAAAAAATCCGTGCCTGAATTTCGGCGATGCAAAAATCATATTTGGGTATAATCGAGATACAAACTTCCCGGTAAGGACGTGAAAGCCCGATGCTCGACTTCGAAAAGAAAAAAATTTATTATCAGGCCCTGCTGGCCAAGGATACGGAATACGAAGGACTGTTCTATGTTGGCGTCAAAACGACGGGCGTGTTCTGCCGTCCCACTTGTCCGGCTCGCAAACCCAAGTTCGAGAACTGCGAATTTTTCGATACTGCGCAGCAAGCGTTGTTGGCCTCATATCGCCCATGCCAGCGTTGTCGTCCGTTATCCCATCCCAACCAGGTGTCGGACATTGTCCGCCTGCTGGTGGAAGCGGTCGAGAACAATCCGGAGAAACGTTGGAAAACCGAGGATTTCAGACAACTATCCATAGATGAATCCACGGCAAGGCGACAGTTCAAGAAGCGGTTCGGCATGACTTTCGTGGAGTATGCTCGCGCCCGCCGTATGGGGCTTGCCCTGAAAAACATTCGTTCAGGGCGACCCGTGATCGATGCGCAGCTGTCCACGGGTTACGAATCGAGCAGCGGCTTTCGGGATGCCTTTTCCCGAATCATGGGCGCACCACCCACACAAATCGATGACGAGCATGTATTAAAGGCGGCCTGGCTGGATACCCGGCTTGGTCCCATGATGGCGATTGCCGATGACGATGCCTTAGTTCTGCTGGAGTTCGTGGATCGCCGGGGATTGGAACGGGAAGTGGAGCGATTGCGGCTGCGAACGAAACGCGCCATCGTTCCCGGCGTTACCGGCCCCATTATGTCGATCGAGAAAGAGCTCGAAGAGTATTTTGAAGGTACCCGCACCGAGTTCCACACCCCGTTGTCCTGTTTAGGAACACCATTTCAAAAAAGCGTATGGGAGCAGCTGGTCGCAATTCCATCAGGAGAAACACGTTCCTATCAGGATATTGCCGTCATGTTGGGCAAACCGTCCGCATGCAGAGCCGTCGCCCAAGCCAATGGAGCCAACCAGTTGGCCATCGTCATTCCATGCCATCGCGTGATTAACGCCAGCGGCGATTTGGGTGGATACGGGGGCGGGCTGAATCGTAAAAGCTGGCTGCTCCAACATGAAAAACGGATGGAAGAAACGATCCGAGGAATAGATCGGGGACAAGCATAATCCAACGTAAAAAGCACTACTCCAAAAAACGCAGCATCAAAGGAGAGAACACATTTATGAATTCCGCCGCAGAGCAAGCATTGTCATTTCGCAGCATGCACGTCAAAGGAGATCCGCTTATCCTGGTCAATGTATGGGATGCCGGAAGCGCGGTCGCCATTCAGTCAGCCGGAGCCAAGGCTATAGCCACCGGCAGTTGGTCTGTTGCAGCAGCTCATGGCTCGCAGGATGGTGAAGCATTGCCTTTCGAACTGGTCATTGCCAACCTGAAGAGGATCGCGGCAAGCGTAGATCTGCCTGTTACGATCGATATTGAGGGAGGGTATGGAAGGTTTGTGTCAGAAATTAGCGAAAATGTGCAGCATACGGTCGAATCCGGTGCCATCGGCATTAACCTGGAAGATCAAATTCCGGGAGGGGCAGGCCTATATACAATACAAGAGCAGCATCTGCGATTAAAGGCAGCCCGGGACAGTGCCGATCAAACCGGTGTGCCTCTGTTCATCAATGCCCGCACGGATGTCTTTCTCCAAGCTCCCCCGGCTAGTCATCGTGAATGGGTCGCAGACGCCATAGAGCGGGCTTATGCCTATGAACAAGCCGGGGCGGACGGATTGTTCGTGCCCGGACTGCAAGATCCGGATTGCATCAGGGAGCTGTGCGAGCAGTGTGCCCTGCCCGTCAATATAATGTTGACTTCACGCAAGCCAACACCTGCTCAACTTGGTGAATTAGGCGTTGCCCGCGTCAGCTACGGGCCTTATCCTTACCAACACATGATGGAGGAACTTTCAAGGTTGGGCCAAGAACTTTTATTGCACCGCTAAAATCGGATATCCCGTAATTAAAGCGAAAATAAAGCAGCCCGGTATGGACTGCTTTATTTCCATTTATATTTTACGAATCCAATGTTTACCTAACGGCAATTTCCTGCAATCGTTTTATACGTTCCATTTACCAGTGTCAGCTTTTACGCCCCTTCATCACAAGCGGAGCATTCTTCATCATGGGATAGGTCGCAAGCATCAGCCCTAGACCCAAAACGCCGCTCACGATGAACAATACCGTTTTATTGGCTTTCATGATCCATTCCACAAATAAGCTCCAATCCACCTGCGTAAGTACAAGCGTTAAGACCACACTCAGTCCAAAGAACAAAATCAGAAAATTGCGCATCCCCAATCGGAGCCAGCCTACAGTTATAAATAACGATAATCCCAGCAGGAAAAATCCAACCATTAGATCGGTCCACAAGTAAGGAAAGAAGTGAAAATCTTTTACGTACAGAGCCCCAGCACTATAAAAGGTGACGCCCAACGATCCGTATTGATGAAGCAGATCCATAATCAGATAGATCAGGTTTAACGTCGTAATGGCGACAACAACCATCCAGACCGAGATCAAGTAGAACGACTTAAGAAATTGAGTCCGCGTGCTCCCCATGCCAATCGCAACCGGGTACACGTTAACGATCCCCACGATGGCAAATGCAATGATTCCTCCATACATCGGACCGAAGAGCGTCGTCGGGAAAGCAGCACCGAAAATATATCCTATCGCAAGATAGATGGCCGTCAGCGCAAGCGTGATGTACGCAAACATTTTATAATGCCACACCATGTCTTCCATGATCATGCGATTTGTGCCTTTTGCAACATTCATGGACGAACCTCCTCATGCTTTCTGGTTACGTTAACCAGGTAATCCTGTATTGCCGCCTTTTCGATGGTTACCCCGTATTCGCTGGCCTTTTCTCTCAAGGCTCCAGAGTACACTGCGTCGATCATGACTTTGTGCGTGCTGCCCAGCCGGGATGATTCCAGGACAGGGGAACCCGCTGCAACTCGTTCAACAGCGCCAATATCCCCTGTTAGAAGAATACCTCTCTCGCGCATTTCCTCCATGGATTGATGCAGCAATATGTTGCCCCCATGAAGAACGATCAAGGATTCGCATAAAGGCTGAATTTCCTCAATATGATGGGATGACAGCAGCATCAATCGCGGCTGATCCTCGTACGTTTCCAGCAAAGCGCGATAGAAAAACTTCCGCTTCTCAGCGTCCAAGCCATTGGTGGGCTCGTCAAGAATCGTAATATTTGCGCGGCTGGATAATCCAAGAATGATCTGGGCCGCCGTTTTCATGCCTTTGGAAAATTTAGCGATTTTCCGCTTCAGCGGCAGTTCAAACATATCCACCAGTCGCTCTGCCAGCTCCTGATCCCATTCGGGATGAAAATACTGGCCGTATCGCATCAAATCAACCATGCTCCAGTTTCTCCCGAAAGGATGATTCTCCTGGACATAACACAGATTCTCCTGTGCAGCCAAATTGTCGTACGGCTCATGACCCATGATCCGAATCGTTCCCTGCTCCGGCCGCTGATGGCCTGCAAGCAAACTCATCAGCGTCGTTTTCCCTGCGCCGTTCCTCCCCCACAATGCACTGATGACCGGTTCGTCTTCCCGCAGCGTGAGGTTCTTCAAAACAGGCGTTCCCTGGTAACCGTACTCCACTTGTTCCACGTGTATCATGACTCACTCTCCTTATCGCTCTTGCCTTTGATCAGGTCGATGATTGCTTCTTCACTCATGTGAATGCGTTTGGCTTCCTCAAGCAAAGGTTGAATGTATTCCTCGTAAAAATGCTGCCTTCGTTCTTGAAGCAAAGTATCCCGCGCTCCTTTTGCGACGAACATGCCCAGTCCCCGCTGTTTGTAGATAATGCCTTTGTCCGCTAACGACTGCAGCCCTTTCCGCGCCGTAGCAGGGTTGATATTGTAAAACCGCGACAGCTCATTGGTGGAAGGAACCTGTTCCTCAGCCTTTAAGCGGCCTTCTACGATGTCATCCATAATCATCAGGGCGATCTGATGAAAAATGGGCTGTGATTCGTCCAGATTCGATTTCATGCAAATCCAACTTTCATCATTGAATTATTGATTCAGGCCAAGTCAATCGGTTAGTTACTCATGTAACTAACCATACTACAAAGAAGCCACGATGTAAATAGTCCTTTTTCTTAAACGCGCCCATTTCTTTCGCTACGTCTGCGGTTTATGGATTGGACTTTTTTTCGTGGCACGATAATATTTATTCATCAGCTCGTCCAGCACTATAGACTGCCTTATCACTTCCGGATGCTGGAAACTCCCGTACTCCCGTTCCTTCACGTACAGCAGTTCCCTGGCAAGTTCAATCTCCAATTTCAATTCCGTACAATCCATAACCTCCTCCTTCTGTCACATTTTAACGGAATCTGTCGATCGCAAGATTGTACGGGATATCGCATACTTATTCTTCCAACAAAAGAAAAAAACGTCCCCTGGCAAGCTGAGGACGTTTTCTGCCGGCATACGTTTTTTACGATCCGAATCCATGGTCTGCGGTGCGCATAATATCCGGATTGGACGTCGTCAGACCTCGATCAGGACCATCAGATTGAGCACCAGGAGCTACAATGGCAATAACAATGCTAAACATGACTATCAGCGAAGCAAACTTCCTCATCATTGAGTTTCTGCACCTCACTAATCAAATTTTTGTATTGCTGCATTGCTTCATCGGTCGCATAATCCCTATACTGTTCAAACAACCCGATACTTTTAAGCATACCCCGGCCATCATGAATTTCAAGAGCAAACTTCATACTATTCAAGGCATACTGCAAACCTTTGATAAAATCGTCCTTCCGTAAATAATATGAAGCTAATCCTCCCATTAGACGAACATAGCGATCATCGGTAACCTGTTTGCTCACTTTGCCGATCCGGTTGCTTTGCTCCTGATATGACAAATGTGATTTAAACTTTTCAAGCACGAAATCGATGTTCATATCGTAGCGGTTGGCGGCCGTCACAATGTCGCAAAGCGCCGGAAAGACTTCATTTTCCCTGTTGGAGATGTACCCTACATAATCGGGCAGCACCTCGAAACGACCGGCCATCAATTGATATACATAGCGATTGCCCTCAGCCCATTCCTGGAATTGATGCATTACGATTCGTTCTTCCTCATCAGGCTGCTTCACCCAACTGCTGTCTGCGTAACGAGAAACGAAATCAAGCGCCCTGTCGTACTCCTTAAGATGATAGAACGCGCTTCCTGCAGCCAGATCGGAATATAAAATATAAAAAATAATCGGTTTTTTCGTTTCTTCCTGCTTGTTTCTCCCATTCAGTTCATAATGAACCTTAGCCTTCACCTTTAATTTTTCGGACAATTCCTGGACCTTCATCCAGCGGTGCAGCGCTCCGAACGCATTGATCAATTCGTTCAGCGCATCCAGTTGATAGCGTTCATCCAATCGATCGACGTAATACTCGAACCTGGAAGCGATAATAAGGTTCTTCTGGCGGTCTTTGCCAAGGCCCAGCTTAAATAGGCGATATTGGCAGAGTGCAAGCCGTTCCGAATGCTGCATTTTTTCACTTTCGGCAATCGTTTCGTACAAAAGAACGGCCGCTTTGAATTTTCCGCCACCGTAAAACTCCTCTGCGACTTCAAATAACAAAGGTATATAGGACAGATTATCCATCATCAACCGGATAACCTCTTCAATGCAATTCAATTTGTCCAACTCTGCACATCGATGGAGGAATGGACCAAGCCTGCGCCAGTCCGGCGTGGAGTGAACGAAACACTCTTCGATGTACAGTTCGTAATAGTAGCCCTCATCCAGCTGCATGGCCGCCGTAATACGGTCCAGCTGCTGCATCGAGATCGGGCGGTTTTTGTTTAATATGTTGCTAAGCGTGCCTGAATTGATGCCTGACAGCTCGGAAAACAGACTGATCGACATCCGTTCCCTTTTCAAGTATGATTCCAAATGATCGCGTATCGTGGTTGCCGACTCCAAACGAACACCACCCTCCAAAGTAAGCAAAACGCCTATTGACGTACATTTAAAGAAGACAGACCGCGACTTGCGGTTCTCATAAAAACCATAAACAGGATCAACGACATTTCAAAGTAATTATATGTAGGAATTGATCGAGGGTCAATAAGTTTCCTTTCAACTAATTTGTATTTATTACAATTTAATCCTTTTAAATATACAAATCTCTCATTCTATTTTATACGCTGGAAACTACGGCAATCAATATCAAAACCAAATGAAAAACACGAGCAAAACATGCCCGTGCTTCCCATGTTATTCAAGTATTCTACATCCACGAATCTCGCTTACGGCAAAATGTTGCCTGCTGCGCGATAAATGTCATACCATTCCTGACGGGTAAGATCGATCTCGCCGGCCTTGATGCAGTCTTGCAAACGGCTAACGGTCGTCGTTCCCGTCACCGGCTGCATTTTGGCCGGATGACGCAGCAGCCAGGCAATGGCAATCGTTGTATTGGTCACGCCGTATTTCGCGGCAATTTCGTCGATCTTGGCATTCAGCTCCGGGAACTTCTCGTTGCCAAGGAATACGCCTTCGAAGAATCCGTATTGGAACGGGGACCATGGCTGAATCGTAATGTCGTGCAGACGGCAATAATCCAGCACGCTGCCATCGCGGTTGACGGCGGCGTCGTTTTCCATATTCACGTTGATCCCGCTGGAGATCATCGTTGTATTCGTAATGCTCAATTGAAGCTGGTTGGCAACCAGCGGTTGTTTCACATATTTTTTCAACAGTTCGATCTGGTTCGGATTTTGGTTGGACACCCCGAAATGGCGCACTTTGCCTTCGCGCTCAAGCAGATCGAATGCTTCGGCCACTTCCTCCGGCTCCACCAGAGCATCGGGACGATGCAGCAGCAAAACATCGAGATATTCGGTTTTGAGGCGTTTCAAAATACCGTCCACCGAATTCAGGATATGTTCTTTGGAGAAGTCGAACATGCCCTTGCGAATGCCGCATTTGGACTGGAGAATCAGATTTTCCCTCACTTGGGGATTCATCTGGACAGCTTCGGCAAAAATCTCTTCGCATGTCCCTGCCCCGTAGATGTCGGCATGATCAAAGAAGTTCGCGCCCGCTTCGATGGCCGAGTGGACGAAATGCTCCGCTTCCTTGCTGCTCAGTGCATTGATTCGCATGCAGCCCACGGCTACAACCGGCACCTCAAGCGAGCTGCTTCCAAGCTTTATCGTTCTCATGATGATTCCCCTCCATATCAAATCGTAATGATCCTATGAACTACCAGATGGCTTGCACAGATGATGTTCCTCTATGATTGTGACATATATGCGCAACCGTTTTCAATGGATTTATGGAAAACTTATATGGAATAATGGACGATTTACGGCGAATGAGGCCTGCAACGCATTTTTTTGCGGCAAGGTTCAAGAAGTGTGCAGGCGGGGGCTGGTTTCGTATAGAATAGAAATGTAGAAGACGGAACGCTTTTCGGGGCTGTTCCTTTTCCGTGGAGCCTGGTTAATAACTAAGAAGTGATTTTTACATAGACCTTGCGTGTTTGCTAAACGAATCTTGAATTCAGGCGGAGGGAGTTCATGCAATGAAAAGAATAGCTCTTTTATTTGTCATATTGATCCTCTCGATCGGAGGAGCCGGACAGGCGATGGCCTACCCCATGTCCGAGCAGAAGAATAGTATTGTGGAAGATTCCGCATTGGAAACCGGGCTCAAGCTCATTTTGAATAAACCCGTCGATGCCAGCCTGACCCCGTCCGATCTTCAGCAATTGACCGTAGTCGACCTGAGCAACATGGGGATCCAGAGTCTCGCCGGGCTTGAGTATGCAACGAATCTGACGCATCTGCGCTTGTACGGGAATGAATTGAGTGACCTCACGCCGGTTGCCCATCTGACGAAATTGCGGGAAATCGACGTGCGTAACAACTATATTACATCGATTGATGCTCTTGGCGAATTGCAGAACCTTGGACGGCTGTACATCAGCAACAATTCGGTGACTTCCATTGCCGTTGTTCGGGCTTTTCCGAGACTACATACATTCTTCGCCAGCGGAAACGGGATAACGAGCATTGCGCCGCTGGAACATGCGCATGATTTGAAACGGGTCGAGGTTGCCAACAATCAGCTCACAGACCTTTCGCCCATTAGCGGCCTTACCAAATTGCAATCCCTTAACGTTGCGAACAACCGGATTGGATCATCCGGCTCCTTGTCCGAGCTTCCGGAGTCGCTGCTCCAACTCAACGTCGCAGGCAATGATATCGTTGATGCCGAACCGCTCGCCCATTTGACCAACCTGCGGTCGCTGGACGTATCCAACAATCGGATCGAACAAATCGAGGCCTTCGGGGCATTGAACAGCCTGAAGGAGTTGAACGCGGAATCCAACCAGATTTATGATCTCCGACCGCTCGCAGCGCTGAAAAAATTGCAATCGTTGAAGCTTGCAGATAATCGAATATGGGATCTGAGCCCGATTGCGAAGCTGAATCTATCCCCTGGACTGACGAATGGCGTGCAGGATATTTCTGCCTCATCATCCGCCATAGGCTCTCTCGTCCCGATCAATGAAATCGAGCCTGCACCATTGACGATTCAGCATAACTACCTGGACATTTCCAGCGGCAGCCAAACCATGCAAATGCTGAACCAGCTTAACGTTCGCGAGCAGAAACGTTCTCCGCAGGGCAGTATTCAAAGGTTGACCGAAGGGTCGACCACGGCATACGTCGGAGAAAAACCCTATGCATTGGATGCTGCCCCTTTCATCGATAAAGGCAGGACTTACGTTCCACTGCGCTTTGTTTCCGAGCATCTGAACGCAAGCGTGGACTGGCATCCCGCCACAGAAGAGGTCATTATTTCTCAGGGCGATCAGGTCATTCAATGGGCGGCTGGCCACCGGCAAGTGAACGTGAACGGCAATACCATCGTAAATGATGCCCCATTGCTGATTCAAAACGGCAAAGCGTTCGTTCCGGTCCGGTTCATTTCCGAGCAGCTGGAAACGACGGTCGGTTATCTGGCCGACAGCAGAACCATTCTGATTTTCGCAAACAAACCACCGGCGCAGCAGCCGGCTTTGCAACCTTAATCATAGGCGCAGCCGCGTACCCGTTTATTTCAATATCAGTGAACTCCCTGCCAAGCTTCGTTTTGGCAGGGAGTTTGGTTATCCATCCAAAGCATAACCGTGGATTTGGGTAAATTTCACGTGGTTTGGCACATCCTTTTTTGATCAGCTAGCTGATATACTGACTGTATTGAAACATACTATGGTTCTCGCGAGGAGGAACTGGACATGTCCCTGAAGGTGCGCGCGTATTCGACGACGCCGGATACCCCGTGGAAGGAAAGTGTATTAAAACCGACAAATGAAAGCGCTAACTTAAAAGTGTCGAACGAACTTTACCAGGAGGTGGAGGGGTTTGGCGGATGTTTTAACGAGCTTGGGTATATAGCCCTGTCCCATCTGAACGAAGAGCAGCGGCACGAACTCTTCCACTCCCTGTTCCACCCTGACGGTGAACATAAATTCACGATTTGCCGACTGCCCATCGGTGCAAGCGATTACGCGACAGAATGGTACAGCCATAACGAAACCGATGGCGATTTGGCCATGGAACATTTTTCGATCGAACGAGATTTCAAATATTTAATTCCTTATATCAAGGAGGCCTTATCCTACAATCCGAACCTGCAGCTATTCGCTTCTCCATGGAGTCCGCCGACCTGGATGAAAACGCCGAAAGCCTACAACTACGGCACGCTGCGCTGGGAAAAGGATATTTTGGATGCATATGCGCTGTATTTCGTGAAATTTGTGCAGGCGTACCAAGAAGCCGGGATAACCATCCATCAGGTCCATGTGCAAAACGAGGTTATCGCGGATCAGAAATTCCCTTCCTGCAAATGGACGGGCGAACAGCTGCGCGAATTCATTGCGGAGCACCTTGGGCCTGCATTCGAAAAGCACGGCCTGGACACGGAAATCTGGCTGGGCACGATCAATGCCCCCGATCCCTGGGAAGAGCTGATCCACAAAAAAACGAACGATTTCGACGAGTTTGCTGGACTTGTCCTTAGCGATCCCCAGGCATACTCCTACATTAAAGGCGTCGGTTATCAATGGGCGGGGAAACACGCCATACAACGCACGGTAGCGAGCTATCCCGAACTCCGGTACATGCAAACCGAAAACGAGTGCGGCGATGGAAACAACTCCTGGATGTACGCCAAGTACGTATTCAACCTGTTTCAGCACTATTTCGCCAACGGAGTGAATGCATATGTGTACTGGAACATGGTTCTTGAGCCCAAAGGTCGCAGCACATGGGGATGGGAGCAAAATTCCATGGTTACCGTCGATCCGGCAAACCAACGAGTGATCCGCAATCCGGAATACTACGTCATGAAGCATTATGCCCACCACATCGTTCCCGGTGCGCGCCGCGTCGGGCTATCCGGCCCCTGGAGCGGCAAAGCTACGGCTTTCCGCAACCCGGATGGGAGCCTGGTCGTTGTTATCAACAATCCGTTCAGCGATAACCGGGAGCTGCTGCTTGCCCATGCGGGCCAGACATTCCGAATAGAACTGGAAGCCGAGTCTTTTAATAGCATCGTCCTTTCGACTTCTTGATAAGGCTGCCATATTCGGCAATAAAAAATGGAACCAAAAAACAACCATCATCGGCCCGAAAAGGCATCGAAATGGTTGTTTTGTATGGTTATGATATTGACATCCGCTTGTCCCCAATGTCCTTTCGCATCATCAAAGTCCTGCGGACTCCAATTGACGGACCAGGACGCTTGGGGATGTTCCTCATTGGATTGCTATTTGCCAGCCCCTCCTCTCATGTTGTTATTTAGGGAATTCAACACTTTAATTCGAGGCCATGGAAAATAACAAAATTCTCCATATCAATTAATACTATATCATCGGCGCCTTGACAAAAAATAGACGAATATCGACAGTTTGTTGTTGTCGTTCTTTGGAGTAATGTGTAAATTACGCAAGCGATTCAGCAGGAAACACAGCGATTTTTGTCGAAAGTAACACCCACTATGAAAAAAACAAACACGTCCACTCATCTCAAAATGAAATATATCTGGATCATCTTGATGACCTTTGCGGTATTAGTCGGCATGCGCTGGTTCTGGACCCATCAAATGTTCCCCGTTCTGCGGGATCATTCTCCTGTAAACGGCGAGCTTGATTTGCGAAATGTCGATTTGGACAGCGCACCGTTGATGTACCTGAACGGCGAATGGGATTTCTACCCTCATCAGCTGCTAACCCTTCAGGAAATCCGATCCGGAAAATACGATTCCATCCCTATACAGGTGCCCGGAGACTGGGGAGATGCGCTTAACAACAGCGATAATACCTCTTACGGGTACGGTACTTACAGGCTGCAAATTCGGATGAACCCGATTCCGCAGCCCGTTTCATTTTGGTTCAAGAAACTCCAGGCATCGTCCGAAGTGGAAATCAACGGCGAAACCGTATCTGCACTAGGTACAATCGGCGATATCCCGGAGCAATACAAACCCAACAGTCTATCATTCACCCCTTCTTATGACGGGAACACAACGAAGATTGACTTGGTCGTTCGGATTGCCAACTTTGACAGCCCGCATAAAGGAGGGATCATGGTGCCTGCCTATTTCGGATCACAGGCCGCCATGGACTTTTCCCGCTGGTATTCGATCGGCTTTCAGCTCTTTATATTTCTCGTGTTGATGCTTCACGGGATCTACGCCGGCATCCTTTTCTTGATCAACCCGTGCGAAAAATCCTTATTATACGCCTTGTTGGTTACCGTATCGGTAGGTATAGCCATTTTGTCCGCATACGATAACATTCTGATGCTGTGGTTGCCGCTCAATTATACATGGGGACTGAAAGTTCACCTGATTGCTCTGTTAGCCCTAAGCATGTTCATTATTTTATTGTTCCGAAAATTCACGACGCGACGTTCACCCAGCCGCTGGACCCGCATATACCTTGCCATGCTGCTTGCCATGATGATCCTGACTACCGTTTCGCCGGCGTCCTTCATTTACGAAATCATCCATTATCGTATCTTTGATTGGCTGTATTGCACCGCATTCGTCTGGTTTATAACGCTCTCGGTCAAAATGGTCGGACAACAGCAGAACGACCAAGACATCATTTTCATACTGGTGTCTGCTTCCTGCATCATTTCCAACCTGCTATGGAGCTTTGCGGAACTGTCATTTAACGTTACGACGGTCTTCTATCCGTTTGATCTGATCATGGCCCTCGCGGGATTCTCGACGTATTGGTTCAAAAAATACTTCCGCAATGCCAGATTGAACGTCGAGCTGAATGAACAGCTGATCAAAGCGGACCGCATCAAGGATCAGTTTCTGGCGAATACGTCCCATGAGCTAAGAACTCCCTTGCACGGCATCATGAATATCGCCCACAATGTCGTCTCGCAAGAGAAAGGCCGGCTGCATCCCGGCAGCCTGCAGGACATGAATCTGCTGATCACGATCAGCC
The DNA here is from genome assembly GCF_037969725.1 of Paenibacillus sp. FSL W8-0426. Classification (NCBI taxonomy): domain Bacteria; kingdom Bacillati; phylum Bacillota; class Bacilli; order Caryophanales; family Paenibacillaceae; genus Paenibacillus; species Paenibacillus sp. FSL W8-0426. The sequence goes on from NZ_CP150203.1 coordinate 6,729,855, forward strand.
GCCGCATGTCGCATCTTATTGGCGATCTGCTCGATGTCGTCCGGCTCAAGGAGCACCGCATCAAGCTGCATCCCGAGCCGATCCGGGTTCAGTCCATTGTGCCCGGAGTCCTGTCCATGCTGCAGTTTATGACTGAACGCAAAACCATAACGTTGCATAACGACATTCCCGATTCGCTGCCCGCCGTCATGGCGGACGAGAAACGACTGGTGCAAATTTTGCACAATCTGATCCATAATGCCTTGAAATTTACGGAGACCGGCATGGTGACTCTCTCTGCCGAGGTACGGGAAACAAAGGCGATCATCCATGTTTCGGACACGGGCATCGGCATGGACAAGGAGACCCTTTCGCGCGTTTTCTCCCCATACGAACAAGGCCTGTCCGGAGATGGCCATGAACAGGGCATTGGGCTCGGGCTGAGCATCTGCCAGCAGCTCGTTGAACTGCATGGCGGTACGCTAAGCGCTCGCTCCGAACCTTCCAAAGGTTCAACGTTTACGTTCAGTTTGCCGCTGGCCAATACGGATCTCAGCCAGGTACGACCGGGAATACGGATGGAGCCGTGGGAAGAAGCAGCCTCTCCCTCCACGAAGCTCTCTGCCGCGGCGAAATCAGGTTCAGAAACCAATGTGGCCGAATGGTCCGAGCAGAACACGAAGGCAGCTCACGCCTCACCTGCGGTTCTTCCTTTGCTGCAGGAAAGCCCGATTCACATTTTGGCCGTCGATGACGATCCGATCAACCTGAAGGTACTCGTCAGCATGCTTTCGTCTGAGCCTTATACCGTGACGACGGCCCATTCTGCCCGTGAAGCGTTGGAGCTGCTGGACACCCGACAATGGGACCTGCTGGTCACCGACGTGATGATGCCTCAGATGTCCGGATACGAGCTGACTCAAAGAGTACGTGAACGCTACTCCGTCTCCGAGCTGCCCATCTTGTTGTTAACGGCTCGCAGCCAGCCTTCGGACATCTATACCGGTTTCTCGTCCGGAGCGAACGATTACGTGACGAAACCAGTGGATGCGCTGGAACTGAAATACCGGATTAAAGCGCTGATCGGGCTGAAACAGTCCATCAACGAACGGCTTCGGATTGAAGCTGCCTATCTGCAGGCCCAGATCCAGCCTCATTTTCTGTTCAATACGCTGAACTCCCTCATTGCATTAAGCGATATCGATACAGAGAAGATGCACAAATTCGGGGATGCGTTTGCCTCCTTTCTAAGAATCAGCTTCAACTATCTCAATACGGGAAAACTGGTGGAGCTCCCTCATGAGCTGGAGCTGGTTCAGGCCTATCTGTACATTGAACAGGAACGGTTCGGGGAACGATTGTCCATCATCTTGAATATAGAGCCTGGCCTGAACATCATGCTGCCTCCGCTTTCCGTTCAACCCTTGGTCGAGAACGCCGTTCAGCATGGGTTGCTGGGCAGGGCGTCGGGCGGAACGCTAACCCTCACCATTGCCCGTGAGAAACAGAGTCAGGCCGTGCGGGTCGAGGTTCACGACAATGGCGTCGGCATGGACTCCCAATTGGTCAAGCAGCTGCTGGACGTTTCGATGCAAGGGAAACAGGGCATCGGGGTTGCCAATACGAACCGCAGGCTGATTCAGCTCTACGGACAGGGGCTGACCATTCGCAGCGAACCGGGTGCAGGTACATCCGTCTCGTTCGTTATCCCTTATCAACAGCCTGAATCCCATGAACATGCCAGGTCTTGACCATGACAAGACCGGAAACCTGCCCCCTTCGTCAAGAAGGGGGTTTTTGCGCTCTCCAGCTGCCCTTGGGAAGGCGCTCTTCCCGCTGCAGCTCGCCCGAACCAGGTTAATTCACTCCGGCGAGGAATGTTCACTTGCCTATTTGGCCATTTTTTGTAAAATAATTGATGTAAGCGCTTTATTTCAAACTCTTGGGGAGGTGCTTGAGATGGGAAACAGGAAGACGGCTTGGATTCTGGCTTTCGCTTTGACTCTCACGCTGCTAGGCATGTATGCCGAACGAACGGAAGCGGCAAGTGCAACGATCACCAACGGTACCGATTGGCTTGATACCGCAGGCAACCCCATTCACGCCAACAGCGGCAACATTCTCAAAGTAGGCAGCACGTACTACTGGTACGGCGAACACGCCGTGAGCGGCAAGTTTGACAGTGTTAATGTATACACATCCACCGATCTGAAAAACTGGACGTTTCGGAACGCCATCCTGACCAAAGACTCGGCAACCGAACTGGCTTCCAGCAAAATCGAACGTCCCAAAGTGATCTACAACCCCTCAACGGGCCAGTATGTACTATGGGCACACTACGAAAACGGCACCGATTACAGCCTGGCCAGGGTTGCCGTAGCCACCAGCAGCACGCCGGACGGCAAATTTACGTATGAGGGCAGCTTCCGCCCCATGGATCTTGAATCCCGCGACATGACCGTATTCGTGGATACCGACGGCACGGGTTACCTCTTGTCGGCTTCTCGCAAAAACGGCGGGGCTAACGATACGATGGCCCTGTTCAAAATGAACGACAGTTATACGGGCGTGGATTCCTTCGAGGGCTGGCTGTTCGAGAACGCCTACCGCGAAGCCCCGGCCGTCGTCAAAAAAGGCAACCGCTATTACCTCTTCACCTCCCAAGCCTCCGGCTGGTACCCTAATCAGGGTGCATACGCCACAGCAACATCCATGTCCGGACCCTGGTCAACGCTTACGCCTTACGGAAATCCTTCTGCCTTCGGATCGCAAATCCATGATATTGCCACCATTACAGGGAGTACGACAACGACCTACATCTACATGGGTGACCGCTGGAATCCGCTCAATCTCGGCGAACACAAGCATATATGGTTACCACTCACCTTGAATGATAACAATGGAACTGCCTCTCTGGAATGGAGCAAAGAATGGAGCATCGATGCGGCCAGCGGAGTCGTGACCCTGCCCAATCTAGTCAATCACGCCCAAGGCAAAACAGCCACAGCCAGCTCCGTCGCTTCCGGCTCTTCTGCTTCAAATGCCAGCGATGGCAATTACCAGACTTCATGGGCGGCATCGTCCAATACGTGGCCAGCCTGGTGGCAGGTCGATTTCGGTTCACCCCGAACGATTACCGAAATCGACATTTCCTGGTTCATGTATAAAGGTTCCGAAGGATACTACAAATATAAAATCGAAATCAGCAACGATGGCATCAACTACTCCACCATTGACCGCACGACCAATACAACGTACGGCTTCACCACGGACGCAGTCCATTTTACGGCCCGTTACGTGCGCATCAGCATGGTTAATGCTGTTCTGTGGAACAACCCGAGCAACTGGTACACACCGACGCTGCACGAAGTGAAGCTGCTGGGCCCATCCACGCCCGATGCCGTCAACTACAGCCGTTTCAGTTCCCAGAACTATCCTGACCGGACCATCCGCCACGCCGATTTTGCGGCCCGGATCGATGCAAACGTCTCGCCCGAACTCGACTCCCACTTCAGGGTAGTACCTGGCTTAGCCAATTCCGGCGGCGTATCCCTGGAATCGATCAATTATCCGGGCTACTTCCTCAAGCGCAATAACAGCAACAAAATCGTGCTTGAAGTTTACAGCGATACCGCTGAATACAAAGGCGACGCCACCTTTCTCATCCGTCCGGGCTGGGCCGATCAAACGAAGGTATCGTTCCAATCCTACAGCCAGCCTGGCAGCTACATTCGGCATTACAATTACGTGCTGCAACTCGACACCGTGACCGCGTCCAGCAGCGCCACGTTAAAAAGCGATGCCACTTTCGCAAGAACGGACTTCTAGGACACCATGTTCGCCACATAAATAAAAGGTTGCTTCCACCCTGGATTCTGGGCGGGGAAGCGGCCTTTTATCCATGATTCCCATAAACTGTATGGATGGGCGGATAGTTGTGCTGTATAATTTTCCCCAAACCATAATGGAAGGAGATGTTGTATTTTCTAATGAAAACGAAAAGTTCCACACCGAGGAAAAGACGTTTACCTGCAATCCTTGCTTATAGCTTCGCCGTTCTTCTTTTAGTATCAGGCACGCTGGGAGCCTTCGGACCTTCCAACCTACCCAAGGCATACGCGGACGGCAATGTCACCACAGGATACTCCAAAGATCAGCTGGACGCGTTAAATTTTCTGAACGAGATCCGCGCCAAGGTCGGCGTGCCGCCCGTTCGTTTGAATCCGTATGTCACCCAGGCAGCGGAAGCCCATGCTTCGTACTATAATAGGAACCATGCCCAGCATCCCAATCTGAGTGCCCACTCGGAGCAAGCGGGAATGCCTGGTTTTAAAGGCGTAAATATCAAGAACCGCATCGAGGCGGCCGGATTTGTCGCCCAAAATCGCGGATTTGCCTATGGCGAGGTCATGCATTACCATCAGAAAAGCAGTTCCCAAGCCGTGCAGGGATGGCTGGATACCGCTTATCACCGCAAAATCATACTCGATCCCAGTTATGACGAGGTTGGCATCGGTCTGGTCGACGGCACGGCCGTAATGGATTTTACGGGTTCCGGTTCCCAGCCGGACAATGGAAACATGTCAGTTTACCCCTACGACCGTCAAACCGATGTACCCGTTGGTTTCTATGGGTTGGAAAGTCCGAATCCACTACGGCAGTTCAATGTGGAATTCTCGGGCTACATTATCTCTGCGTCTACAGCGGCAACCATTAACCGTTACCAGGCAAAAATGACTGACCAACAAGGAAACGAGGTTCCTTTGCATGAAGAATTGTACGGGAGCACATTATTTCTGTATCCAAAATCCGTTTTGAAAGGAAACCACACCTACACCGTAACGCTTGAGCTTTTGAGCGGTAAATCAGCGGAAGCGCTGCGCAAAACGTGGTCATTCACTACCGGAAAAGGTCATAGCTTGACCGAACTTGGCCCATATATGAAAGAAGTCACTCTGAACCAGGGAGAGCAGCTTCAACTAAAATGGAGAAGTTTTTATGATGATGGATCATGGGAAGATGCAGAGACAGGAGTCAGCTACATAACGAGCAATCCCAAGGGGCTTAAAGTATCCACAAATGGCATGATTCATGGCATATTGCCTGGCGAGTACACGCTGAAGGCTACGCTCGAAGGGAAGTCAGCGCAGGCTAAAATCAAAGTTTACCCCAAATGGAAGACTAAAACGTACAGCAAACCAATTAACAAGCTGCCTTCCGACATTCAGGGACATTCCCTTCAGGAAGCATTGGAGTGGGGATTGCGCTCAGGCATCGTGAGCGCTGATGGCCAGGGACAACTCAAGCCTGATTCAACCGTAAGCGAGTCGGAATTCTGGATCATGTTACTGAAAACATATAACGTCGACATTCAGTCTTATCAGAAGGGAAAAGAAAGCCTTGCCGACACTGCTTACCGAATCGCCAAAGACCGTAATTATCCGCTGCTGGGCCTCAAAACGGCTTCATTACGCGACAAACCGATCAATCGCCAGCGCATTGCCGAAATCGTGTCCGCTGCAGACGGCATGCATTTCATCGGCTCCAACGCGGTCAGGTACGTGCTAGCCAAGGACTACGTCCGCGGAGTCACGGAATTGTCTTACTCGGGATATGAGAGCGAGAGCACGGTAACCCGAGCAGAAGCGTTGAACATTCTGAAACGCCTTCAGAGCTCCCTGGGCACATTGAAAGGCAGACCGGCGGAACCGACAGATCAATTGGCTCTGCCTAAATTGCCGGAAAAGGTAATGTATGTCAAACCGGCCGTTTTCGAGGAACAAAGCTTGTTTGCCCAATATGACAAAGGCGGAAAGCTGATTGTGGAAGGCCAGTTTTCACAATTGAAAGACAGAACGATCCTGTTCAAGGTTCAAGAACACACCGTTACCGGTTCCCAACATATTGAGGATGTGCAGGTTACCTTTGATAGCAAAGGATACTTCCATATCGAGCCTGGCACGTATTCTCCGGACCAGCTTAACCTTTACTTGTATGCACCGTCCGCCACCTTTTTTATATCTGTGAAAAAGGACACGATGAATCTGTCGCAATATTCTACGCCTGCAGTCCAATAAAACGAACGAAAAGACGATTCCTATATCGATAGTGTACAGGAGTAGAGAACGGTTCCAGCCACTTCTTCTGTTGTTCCCGGCCTGCCTCCTTAATCCGGTCTAACCGGGCATATTTGATAGAAGACAGGGGAAAAGAACGACAAAAACAACCACTGACGGTTTTAGTCAGTGGTTGTTTTTGAATAAACTTGCTTACTTGTCAATCAAATTGGTCGTTTTCAGCAATCTTGCGATCAGCGCCGTCACTTCCGCACGCGTCATCGTTGATTTCGGGCTGAGGGTGGTGCCTTCGCCCTGAATGATCCCTGCTTCGATCAATTGCGCCACATCCGCCTTGGCCCAGTTCGATACGCTCGCACCGTCTTTATATTGGGACAGAGCAGAAGTATTCTGACTAGCCGCAGCTTCGGATTTAATCAGGCGATACGCACGGGCTACCATCGCGAAGCCCTGCTCTCTCGTAATTGGCTGGTTGCCGTAGAAGTTGCCATCATCATAACCGCGAACGATATCAAATTCATCCGCAATCGCGAGGGCATTTCCGTACCAGGCGGAAGTCGGTACATCCGGGAAGTTAATCTGCGACGCTTCCTGACGCATCAGACCCAGGCCGAGGACCACGATCTCCGCGAACTCGGAACGGGTTATGCTGCGATCCGGCGAGAACGTGTTATCCCCGTTCCCCTTCAGATCCAGTCGTGCGGCAACGTTATTCACATCCGCTTGACCCCAATGGGTTTTCACATCCGTGAAATCCTGCGGATTCCAGATTACCGAGTACGTACCGCTGCTGCGCAAATCATGGATTTGTGCATAATAACGATTGCCGATCTTCGTTACAACGGTTGGCAGGTGATATACGCTGCCGTCCGGATTCACTACAACGCCTGTCGTAATCCGGTTCGGATCGATGCCTTCCGGCAGGGCGATGTATTTGGCCGCATATCCGTTCAATTGGCCGGATCCTACGGTTTTACCGCCATGGTTAAATGTCAGATTCAGATCAACCGGATCAACCAGCAGCTCATAACCTCCCGCCGCTGCCTTGTTTTTCGCAGCTGCAATCAAGGCATCCGAAGAACGCTTGATATCGATGCGAACCCCGATATCGCTCAGCGCTGCATTGCCCAATTGACCAGCGACGGAATTCAGGTTCATTTTTCCGACAGGTACCGGATAAATGGCCAGCGGGTTGCTGATTTTCAGGTTTGCGCCCTTATCGTTCAGTTTCTTCAAGATGTCCGCCGTCAAGCCGTCAACCGTCATATCCCCTTCATTTGGCGAGTGAACCGTCAGATCCTGGCTTGTACCTTCCGATACAGCTTCACCCAGCTTGTTCGGGTCTACCTTAACTGACGTTGTCGTACGGCCGTCTGAGGTTGAAGTTGTGCCTGTTGCAAACGGATTGTCTTTGCCGTTCAAAGTTACGTCCAGATTGCCTTTTGGAGCTTCAGGCGTACTTGGTGTTGCTGGAGTAGTTGGCGTTGTTGTTGGAGTCGAGCTTCCGCCACCTCCGCCTCCACCACCGGTGTTGCCGTTATTTCCATTATTGACTACACGAAAGACGGTCAGCGTGTAGATCTTCTCCCTACCATTAACGGTAACCTTGACATTAATCGTGTTGCTGCCTTCATTCAAAGGCAATTCACCGTTTTCTTTACCGCTCGTCGCGTCCGTCCAGGCACCATTGTTGAGCGAAAACTCAATTTTGGCGTTCGGATCCAGACCTGCAAGCGAATCCAGTGTTGGTGTGAAATATACACTGTACGTTGCAGTAGTCGCGGTGTAATTGTACGTGTTCTCAGCAAAAGCCGGTGACAGAGGTATCGAAGTTTTATCATTGGCGTTCAGCTCGAGACCGACAAGATACGATTTTTGAGCAGAATCGACTACGATTGTTTTGGATTGTTTGGTTACTTTTCCATTTCTCACTGCCGTTACATCCACCGTATATTTTCCATCCGGCAGTTCTTTCGATGGGGTAAAGCTCCAGTTTCCATCTTGATCCGCTTCCACTTCCCTTGTTTCAATCACATTGCCGTTCTCATCCTTCAATTCAACGGTGACTTTCGAATCCTGGTCTGCCACGCCTTTGAGTTCAGGCTTGGACACGTTTACCAGCCCACCGCTCGGCTCGGTGATCAACAAAGGTTTCAGAAGCTCACGCGCTGCCTTTAATTCCTCAAATGCTTTATTGACTTCTTCTTGTGTTTTGTTTTTGTTGTCAAGCACGGCTTTGGCGTCTTCCAGAGCTTTTTGATACGCTGGCCATTCCTCTGCCATATAATCTTCCTGGTTCAGTTGATTCCCTTCTTCAACGGCCTGCCTAAGATCGGTAATGTTAACAATGGTAACGGATTTCTCGGCGATGATATCCAAATTTTCGTCGCCCTGCATGCCGCCGTATTCAATGACGTAGCCTGTAACACTATTGTCTACGGGGTAATCGTTCCATTGTCCTGCGTCGTCGCCAGGTCCGTAAATATGAGCTACATATTCTTTGCCGTTATAATCGTTAGGTTCGCCGCTAGCCCAGTTTGCATACCCCAGTTTGGTGCCGCCTAGATAACCTTGATAGAATTTCAGACCTTTTTCGTTGTCCGCTTTGCCTTCCGGTCCGGTTACCCAGCGCCAGTCGCCATTGGTCTTAGCTTCACCGTTTTTGCGCTCGATATCTTGTGCGCCAATCCAGCCAACGCCCAATGTTTTATCTTTTACAAACTCGTTCTCTTGTGCATCCGTAATCGTGACCAGATATCCTTCCCGTCCGAAATAATCGGCGGCGGCAGCCTCAGCCTTCGCGGCTTCCCAGGTAATATTGCTTCCTTTATTTACAAATTTATAAAAATGACCATTAGCATCATAAGGGAGGGCATCACCTAAGGCAAATCTAACGGTTCTGGCAGACGTATCGCTGGAAGTGGTTGAGAACTTGACACTGGACAATACCTTCATGTAATCTTCCGCCGAAGCATTTCCTGTCAATGTCAAGACACCATTCTTCGCTTCATAATTTCCTTGAATTCCTGCCACTGCGGTATATGACAACAAATCCCCTGCCTGAAAATTTTCAATCATCACGGTGGCAGCGTTCAAATTGGTTGTGTAAGAAGAATCCTGAATCTGAATTTGAGGATCAATAACTGAGCCTGACGATGTCTCTCCGTCAACAATATCGTAGCTGGTTGTACCACCAGATGTGGAGATTAAAGCTTCGCCTGCATCAGCCGCACTGACATTCGTCGGGACCACCGGTAAACCGCCAACGGTCAGAGCAGCTGCGAGAACTAATGCTCCATGCTTTTTCTTAAGAGACTTTTTGCTTTGTTTGGACACGTTCTTTTCCCCCAATTCCTTTATTAGACTGTTCGATATGGATGAATTTTTTTTTGACACTTTTCTATGGGAAAACGTTTTTCTTTTTCGCAACCTCCTTATTTTTTTTTAACGTTTAATCTGGTTGTGTTCAGGGTTGGGATTGCAAAAATAGAATTCTATTCTCATAAATCCCTATTCAATTTACCTGGGATCCTATGGTCGGCAATCCCGCAGTTTCTGTAAGTCGTATTATAAAGACCCAGTCTATACAAAAACTATACAAATCATCTAAAGCGTTAAAACAAAGAAGCCGCCATTTTGGCGACTTCTTGAGCGACGATGATCTTGTCTCTAAGGCAGTTCCTGCAGCAAGGCAGACGAACAACCGACTCTTTCAGTTTTTACATAAAAGCGTTTGTTTCCTGGCATCCTCATCAAGAACATTGCGTTTGAAAACCCTTACTGGACCGAAATTGTAATGACATCGATATTTGGCCCCTCCATCGTTTTTGAAGTGTACCCTTAGAATAGACATTGGGAGAAAACCCCGGGTTTAGATGAAATTTTTAGGGGTGTATTTTTGAGACAGTAGTTTTAGGTGTGAACACGGAGCAGGGAGCGTGTATAATAAACACAACCTGTAATGCTCTGGAGGAGATAAGATGACAACATTTCTGAACCTGACTGGACCCATTTTGGAAGGATAGCGCCTACCGGTCCACAAACTGCGTGTTTCCTTCATGAACGAAGGTGCCAAACTCATGATTCATCATCAAGTTATTCCCATGAAATACGACAATGTTGCCCAAATTAATGATATCGCTGGGCTGGAGCAGCAGTGCAAGCAGCTCGATTCCGCTTGCCTCAAGGCCGATCTGGAGCATCTAACCAAGGAAGACGGCGACCATGGGCTTTTGTGCTATCACAACGGCCAATTGGTCGGACTGCTAAGCTGGTATCCATCGGAAGGCACAACAGGAAGCATCAACGCTGTGGTTCATCCGCAATACCGACGACAAGGCGTCTTGCGCAGCTTGCTTGAACGAGCGAGGGAGGACGTGAGGCCTCTCGGCATCCATCGGTTAAGCTATCGCGTGCCGCAAAGCCATCCGGCTGGAATGGCTGCCGTTCAGGCGTTTGGCGCTGCATATGACCGTTCGGAGCATGCGATGAAGCTCCAGAATGATGCGTCTGCAAAACAAAGTCAAACGGTTTTCTCTTCCGGACTTGATCTGACTGCCGCAGAACCGGAAGATCTGGAGTTCATGATCGCCTGTTCATCCGCTGCATTCGGCGATCCGGAAGATTGGACGCGCGACTATTTCAGGCACACCGATGAACCGAGCCGGCCCACGTATGTGATTCGCAAAGAAAATGAGCCCGTAGGACTGATCCGGGTCAACGTCATCAACGATTCGACGGGGTTCATTCACAACTTCTGCATCCTGCCTGCGCGTCAGGGAGAGAAGCTGGGACGCGCCGCGCTCACTTTGATGGTACACCGATTGCTGGAGCAAGGTTATACGGACATTCGGCTTTCCGTCGTAACGGAAAATGAACGTGCTCTAAGCTTGTACCGGAGCGTCGGATTCGACGTGACCACGGAATATAAATATTTCATCGGCCCGATCTGAACGGGCACGGAAAGGAGATGTTCCCCCGCTAAGGGAGGACATCTCCTTTTTCACAACGACCCGAAGTTTCCCGAAACGAAAGACGAGCTTCTCTCCGTCAAAACCGCTGAGCTGCCACGTTCTTTGGCGCCGGATTCGTGAATAGTTCCCATTTGCCGCGGAAACGGTCAAAGCTCATGGCCGCAGCCTGCTCCGCAATGCCCAATCCCCGGAATGGACGCAATACAAAAAACTCATGAACGAAGTAATCCGTACCTTTGGAGCAATGCGGCGGGGTGGCGATCAAAGTAAATCTGGCAGGGAGATCATCTACGGTAATGAGAAGCGGATAAAGGCAACCTTTTTTCTCCCACCACACGTTCTGAACGTCGTACTGATCCTGCAATGTTCTGTATTCATCGCCATTATGGTGGAATGATCGTGCCGGTTTATGCTTACAGCATGAATTGCTTGGTCATGTTTCCTTTTTGCCGTACACGATTTTGCGGATGCTATCGTCCGAAAGGCAAAACTGTCCGGCCAGGTCGGCCATGCTTGCACCGTCCGCAAATTGGGCGCGAATCTGCTCGTTTCGTCGTCGGACCAACGCCCTGGCGCCGGAGTTCTCGCCCCATTTTCGATGCATTTCCTTCGGTTTCGGAATATAGATCAACCCGCCCGGAAAATGCTGCTGCACCAGCTCCACAATTTCCGCAGGCAGTACGGTATGTGCATTCACGTATTTCAATTCGCTCCACTCCTTAAAATAAAGTTTTAAGGAAGCAGAGTCCTGAAATGAACGTTTGCCGCTAATCAGGCTTGGCGGTGGTGTTTATTAAGCTCCATGCAAAACAGCCGCCGCTGTTCATCCTGTGGACTCTGCATGGAGCGGCGATCCAATCTTCTTATGGGTTTTACCATGGTATCCCCCCTTCTACAGATATTGGTTCAAACTGCTCGCGAGCAGTTCCTTGACGGCTTCCTTCAGCCCATCCGGGCGAATGACCTCTACCTCAGGACCGTAGGATAGCAGCCTGCGAGCCGTGTACGGCATCTCTTCATGCGGCACCCGTCCGCGCCACGTATTCCCTTCAACGGTTTGGAACAACGGATCGGACCCGGCCAAGCGTTGGCCGAAATCGGTAAAACGAAGCACCACCTCTTCGCCAGAACGCCCATCTTCGGCTCGAAGCCATGCTTGCAAATGCGGAACCGTGTCATCCGTCTGTTCAAGCACCCGGAGCGCCTTCATGCGATCCGTTCGGTACAGCAGCACCCGCTCGCGTCGCCGGGCCGGCATATACCAATACCCGTCATCGAAATAGATGCCGAGCGGGTACGCCTCGACTGTTTTCTCTCCGTTCCGGGAGTGATAGGTAAACGCAATGGCCCTCTTTTCCACCGCCGCTTGCAAAACGCCAGTCGTCACCGCTTCGGGCGCAACCGAGGGACGCTGCATAAATGTGATATGCCGCCTCATCCGTGCGATCAGTTCCTGCACGTCTTCAGGCAAACTGCCGAAATATTGCTCGGCCAAATGCCCACGAATGGAACCATAAGGGAAGTCCGGAACCCGCTCCAGGTACTCCAGCATCATGAACAACCCGAGCGCCTCGGTTTGCGTCAATTGCAGCGGGGGCAGAATGCGGTTGGGGAGCACCCGGTACCCGCCATGAACGCCTACCTCGGCGTACAGGGGAAAGCCCAGCTCCTGCAGATCGTTCAGGTCGCGTTGAATCGTCCGGACGGACACTTGAAATCGCTCCGCGAGTTCGCGAGCGGTAAACTTTTTGCGCGAATCCATCAGACGCATGATGGCCAGTTGCCGATTATTCATTTTACCCCGCCTAACTACGTCATTTTATGTCGTAATTATAGTTTACCATAGTGTTATATCGAAAGGAGTGATCAATACTATGCCAAAACGTAAAACGATTCTGTACATTGCCGCAAGTCTCGATGGATACATCGCCAAACCGGACGGTTCGGTGGATTGGCTGCACGACGTAGAAGGAGATGGCGGGGATAACGGCTATGGGGCCTTTTACGCCAGGATCGGAACGGTGGTTATGGGGCGCAGCACCTATGAAGAGGTGCTCACGCTTACGGATGATTTCCCTTATGCGGGTAAACCGACATATGTCCTGTCCCGTACGCCTCAGCCTCCCTCTCCGCATGTGCAATTTACGGACGAAGACGTCGCGACCCTCATCCCGAAGCTGCAGCAAATCTCCGAAGGCGATGTCTGGATTGTCGGGGGCGGAAAGCTCGTACAGACGATATTGGAAAAAAGACTGCTGGACGAGATGGAAATTGCCATCATCCCGAAAATTTTGGGCAATGGCATCCCCTTGTTCCCTGTGGGTACCCTCCCCAGCGACTGGACGATGGTCGGCACGCAAACGTTGGGACAGATCGTATCAGTCCGGTATCAATCGAAGGCAAACTAGGCGGGGAATCCCGCCTTTTCGTTGGGGAATACATCCGTGCCGCGCTACGTCCAATCCATCGATCTCGGGGCGCCAGATCAAAGGCTCGGATATTTATCCAGCTTAAGCCAATCGCCCATCTGTTTCCGGGTCAGCTTGCGCACAGGTTTAACCTTTTCGCTCTTCGCGTCATACCGGAACAAAATGAAGCGGTCAGACGGGTGCTCGCTAATAAAATCGAAGACTTTCCCGTTCTTATGCCACAAAATCAGGCTTGTGCTGATATAGTTGGTCGTCCGGGGCAGCCGAAGTACGCTGTCTTTCGCGGCATCATAGATCGCAAGGGTGCTTTTGGACGGATCTCCATAGGAAAAGGCGATCTGCTCTCCCGTCGGGGACCATTGATATGCCGTAATGGTTTCGAGAGTTCCCTTCACCTCTTGTTGCAGGCGATCGTTCAAGACGACGCTTTCCCCCGTGTCCAGGTTAACCAGCAGCAATGATGCCCCGGCGCTGCGGCTTGCCTGAATGGCCACCCATCCTGCGGCAGGCGATTCGGCGACGCTCGCAAGGTCCAGCCAGGAATCGTCGTAATCGGCCGTGTCGAGCTCGTGCCGCACTGTGCCCTTTTGGATCACGATGGATTCGATGACGTTCTGTTCAAAGTCCGCTTTATCTTCCTTTAGAACGGTATGCGCGGTTACGGTCAAGCCTTTGCCTGTCCAAACGATGCTTCCGGGTGCTGTTTTTTTGGCATATTGAGTTACGTTCTGGTACACCACTGACGAAGCAGCGCTGACTTGGGATACAGCCTGCTTTGACGTCTGCCCTTGCGCCGATGCCGCTAGCGTTGAATTGGGGATTGTCCCCAACACTCCCGCCATAACGACAACTCCGCACAATAACAGCACCGACGCCTTTCTGATCGCCACGTATTTCATTGGCCGACTTCCTTTCTCTACCGAAATTATAGGTTTATATGATGCCTTCGAGATAATCGCTTAACGCTTCGGCCGCCCTGCGATGGGACGACTCCCCTGGATGGCTTCTGGCTCCCATCGTTGCTTGCGTCGTGTCGGGGAGCTGGAAAATGGATACCTTGCGGTCTCCCGTCCGGTGGACATAACGATCCACAGCACGGTAAATCGCCGGCATCATCGGCGAGCCGAGCATGCCGTAAGCCCATACGATCCAGGCCTTGGCATTGTTGTCGCGCAGCTTGTCGAGAAACCGCTCAGCCGCCCTTTCGAACGCGGCCAGATCATCCTCGTTAAAGGAGCCGTCGTCATTCAATCTTTGCTTATGCACCTGCCCGGTCACCGGGTCCTTCCATGCCGGCGTCCGAAATGCGCCGCCATCGTTGCTGCCCAAGTTGACCACAATGACATCGGGCTGCCATGACGAAAAATCGTGAAGATTGGCTGCGCCCAGTTCCCGGTTGGTCTCTCCTGTGAGCAAGCCGCATACTTGCTCATAGTAATCCGGGATGTTGCCGTGCGGATTGTTGTCCCAACTCGTCATCACGCCCCACCCGCTCTGGGAAATGACCCGATACTCCGCATCCAGCGCAGCTGCGGTCAGGAACGTGTAATTTTGTATTGCGCTGAACCACATCGGAATCCAGTCTTCTTCCTGCCTGGCACCGATGGCACCCTCTCCGGAAGTGATGCTGTCTCCAATGAATTCGATCTTGCGCGGGCGTTCGCGCACCGGCAGAAATTCGCCATCCGTTCGCACGGCATGCATTTGCAGTACGCAGCCGGGATCGGCACTCATGGCCTGCACCTCCTTGACGATCCGCACGTTTGTCGTTTTGAGCGGATTCATTCCCCGAAAGAGGCAGATCCAATTCCGACCTTCCGCCAGCATCTGCCTGCTGACCGGCACACCGTTCACCAGCACGCTGATCCAGGACTCGTATAGTTCATAACGCGACTCGACCTCAAGCCACAGCTCGCTTCCTTGCACATTCAATTCCAGTGCGCTTCCCGTCCAGAACAGGGTCAAGGGCGACAAATTTCCCGTCGTGCGGCCATGCACCTTGAGATGTTTCACTTCTGTTAGCTCGAAATGCTGCAAACGCTTATGGGCCTTCATGCTAAATCCTCCTGCCGATAGGGAATTTACTCTACCTTAGTAAACAACAAATATTATGATTCGTTGCCATTCGTTGATATATAACGCTGAAAAAGCAGCTTGTACTCTTCATACCAGTGCTGCCATTCCTCTGTTCGGGACCCTAGCGTCCGCCCGTCAAGAAGCTCTTCAATGACGCGGAGGCAGACATGCCAGCCTGCAACGTCTTTGGGCGTATGGCTTGTCACACGGCCGATCGATTCCAGCAGCAAGAGGCGGCAGCCTTCCGTTTCAGGGTATAGTTCAAATCTCACCAGATCATCGCCCCATGTAAATTCGAGCACCGAGTTCGTCTGGGCTTCCGTAATCTTCATTTCTTCAAACGTACCGTCCTGCATGTCAAACCGGATCACGCCGCCGGTATCCAGTTCCATGACCTCCAACTCGGGAAACCACCATTTTAGTTTGTCATTGTCCGTTAGATACGACCACACGTTTTGAACCGAATGCTTCCATAGACGTTCGAATCGAACAACCACGCCCTTCGGAGTTTGCTGCACTTCCGCGATCATGATCGGCCTCCTTATTTGTATATTCGTATGGCATGTTCAACATTTGTTGAAATCGTACTTGCGAATGCATCCACCCGCCAATACCATCCATATATTGGTGGATTTTGTTTGTCCTGATTGTTGCACAGCCCTGGCGTAAAAGCAATACAGCGCTTTCGGCCTTTTCGGAGCTCGTGACACCCCGCGATCTGCCCTGCCCTATCTACTCCGAACCAAACGTATCGTGCATCTCAGATGACTTCAGCAGCTTCGCCTTCGGTATGAATACATCGAATTTGGCCCCCTGCTCCCCTTCCACACCGTCGCTGACCGTGATGCTTCCACCCAGGGACTGCACGATATCCCTCACATGGGATAGACCGATACCGGTGGCCGCAATGCCTGCCTCATTGAACTTTGTCGTGTAACCCGGCTCGAAAATGACTTCGCGTTTGGCAGCGGGAATTCCCTTTCCGGAATCCATGACGGTGACATGCAGGTTCTCCCCCCGCTCCAGCACGCGGATGTCGATGGTGCCGCTTTTGTCGACGGCCTCTACGGCGTTCGCCAACAGATTGTTCACTACCGTCAGCAGCGGTATGTAATAGGCCGTCTCGCAATCCATCTGCTGCTGTACGCGGATCTGAATCCGTTTGCCCAACATTTCGCCGTATTTCCGGTTTCCCCTTATCGCAAAATGAATAACCTCCGACACGCTCATATGGACGGCTTTCCCGTTATCGTACAGTTTCAACAACCCCGCCAGTATGCGTTGCGAATCCTTCTTGACCTCATGAATCTGCTGAGCAATTCCCAGCATGCGCTGGCTGTACTGCCCCAGCCCCTGCTCACGCAGATCGCGATAAAGCTCATAGCTGTCTGCGGCGATGCTTTCGATCGTTTTCATCGACTTCTTAAGGTAAAACACTTCACCATACAGGCCCGAGTCCACGCTGAGCATCTGCTCCATCCGCTTTTCCTGCTCCGCATGGAGAAGGCGCATCTGTCGTACGGTGATGCTGCTATACAGACCAATCACGAAGTAGCTTCGCAAGCAGGCTACCACAAGCAGATACAGCCATCCGCGGATGGAAAATATATCCGATCCCACCAGCACACCTCGAAAAAGAAGCTCCACGAGGTTGGAGGAAAAGTCGATGACGGCAATCATTCCTCCCAGCAGAAGCGGCTGCAGCTCGTTAAAGCGATACTTGAGCTTGCTCAGCATCCACGCGAATACGATGTAATACATGCCGGCCCCGATATTGTTCAGCACGCCTTCCAGAATGGACCAGTCATGCTTCTGGAGCAGCCAATCGCCCGTCTGGAATGCAAAGCTGGCAGCCCCCGTCATGATTCCGGTCTTCAGGTAAGGCAGATTGGGCAGAATCATCAGCAGCAGCAAAAAAATGCTGACGCCCAGACCGATGCGAAACACATCTTCCCGAAAAGGGTAAATTCTGAATTGTGCGCCGACTGCCGTAGCCAAGGCTACCGCGCTCATCTGCACATTTTCGTTTCTGAACCAATTGCGCATAAGATCCTCCGACGATTTCTTGTTCCGCGCCGCTGTTTAACGCAGCGACTATGAGATTACACCATCTAATATACAGCAGTCTTAGCATGATCAAGCAAAAAATAAGTGCCGCGCATCGCGTAATCATTAGAAATTTTCCGAAAACCTTGTTATGCTGCACAGGAATCGGGCTTCTTTTGTCCAATATTTCTCAATATCTGGTTTGCCTTCCGATTTCCCAGGTCCAAAAGAGCGTGTATGATGAAGGTAGAAAGTTCAGTTCAGATTCTCGGCTTAACATGTCCAGTTACATAAGGGAGAGATGAAGATGGTGCATGAATCGATTACAGAAGGCGTTATGCGCACGCGCAGCAAGCTGCGGAAAGATTTGCTGGTTTCGGTTTTTAACGAGTTCGACGAAAGCATGATGCAACTGGACTCTCTTAAACGAGAGGAGAAGTACCGCAAAATGTCGCTGTCTCCGTTTTCTTTTTTCCGGGGAAGTGCCTACCTGTTCTATTTCGATGCCACGCGGCAGTATTTCCCCTATCACACGCGGGCGGACCGTCCAACCTGGATTCAGGGCGACCTGCACTTCGAGAACTTCGGCGCGTTCCATATTCAAGGCAGGCAGATCGTATACGACGTCAACGACTTTGATGAAGGGTACCTGGGCAGTTATCTGTATGACGTGCTCCGCATGTCCAGCAGCGTGGCTCTTGTGGGCAGGCAGTTCGGTTATGCCGAGGCGGAGCAAAAGGAACTGATTCAAACCTATCTCCGCGCCTACGCGAAACAGATTCGCCGTTTTGCCGCCGGAAAGGACGACCCCGCCACCTTTATGATGAACGTACAGACGGCGAAGGGTCCTGTACGCAAGCTGCTGCGCAAATTAGAAAAACGCAAGCAAGCCCATTTTCTCGAAAAGGTTACGGCACAGATGCAGGACGGCCGCGCATTCCTGGAAAATTCCGAGCTGGTCGTGCCGGAAGCATCGGAACAACGCCGGTTGGAGCAAGCTTGGACCGATTATCTGGATACGGTGGCGGAGCGGCATCCCGACGATGGCCATTATGCCATTAAAGATGTTGCGGTCAAACACGGCTCAGGCACGGCTTCCATCGGCCTTGATCGGTATTATCTGCTGATCGAGGGCGAGAAGGGCCATAACGATGAGGACGATACGATTCTGGAGGTCAAAGAGGTTCGCGTGCCGGTTCCCGCCTATTTCCTGCCCTATTCCGAGTCGTTCTGGGCGCATTTCGGACATCAGGGCAAACGTGTGGTTACCACCCAGCAGGCGATGCATCATCAGGCCGATGCTTATCTTGGCTATCTCACCGTCGAAGGCCGCGATTTCTATGTCCGGGAACGCTCGCCTTACAAAAAACGGCTCAAGCCGCAAAACATCCAGAGCATTCAGGATATGCGCCAGGTACTTCGGGCCATGGGCAAATTAACGGCCAAAATGCACGCCCGCGCCGACATCGATGTCGCGAGCGGCATTCTTTCTTACCATAGCGAGCAGGAAATCGCCCACGCCATAGGAAGCGATATAGATGCTTTTGCCCGCTATATCGCGGACTGGAGCTATCTGTACGCGAATCAAGCGGAGCGGGACTATGCCTTGTTTACCGAGTGGATTGAGGAACGGTTCGGCATTGCCAAAGAGGAGAAGCTTGTGCCTAACATGTAGGTTCTGTCATCTTCAAAAAAACAGTGGTTGCCTGTAGGAAGCGCTATGCCTCCCCGGCAACCACTGTTTTTTCATGATCATCCCGTATTTCCTAAGGCTCCGCAGGTCAATTCGGCAATTCGGGGCACCGGGACGTCAGCCCCATTCAGCACGGGAGGGTGCATTTACTGCAAAAGCATAATTATCACCACGGAAGCTCGTTATCCATATAGTAGAATCCGCCGGTAGGGCCGTCCGCAGGCAAGGTCGCGAGGCGAACCGCCGTTGTCGCCCCTTCCTCTGGCGACAATTCCGCTTTGTTCCCGCCCATCTGCGTTTTCACGAGGCCCGGATGTACAGAGTTGACCTTCACGTTGGTTTCTGCTGTTTTCTGAGCCCAGTAGGCAGTCAGCATGTTAAGCGCGGCTTTGGACGCTGCATAGGCCGGCGTGCCAATCCGCTGCACAAGCGCTTCCGTGGACATCATGCGGATGGAGCCGATGGCACTGCTCTGGTTGACGATTCTGCCCGCTTCGCTCTTGAGCAGCAAGGGGAGCAAGGCCTCCGTAATGTAATAGGGAGCGAACGCGTTGACTTCAAATGTATCCCGGAACGCATCCCCTGCGTAATCTGCATTTTCAAGCCATACCCCTGCATTGTTCACCAAAATATCGAGTCGGCCATACGTGCTTGCGATATGCTCGGCCAGCGCTTCGATATGGGCAGCATTGGTGACTTCAAGCTCTACTCCGCTCGCCGCAATTCCTTCTTCCCGGAGCCTGGCTGCGGTTTCGTCCGCCGCCGCTTGGGTTCGAGCCGCAACCAGTACCGTAATCCCTTGCTGTCCCAACTGTCTGGCCACCTCGTAGCCGATGCCTTTATTCGCTCCGGTAATTAATGCGATTTTATTTTCCATTTCAATCTCCTCCTCTATGTTTAACCACGTTTTATTTGTTGATGGTGATCAGACCGCCTGTTTGAACATGACGGACATGCTTCAGATGGCTTGCATAGGCGATTTGGCTTTCCTCGATCTGTTCGTCTGAAATGTGGTTGGCATTATGCACAGCAAAAGGCGGCAAATAATGTGCGCTCACATAGTTGGCCAGCGCCTCCATCGGCTTCGCGATATCGCGAATGGTGAACAGATTGTATCCTCCAGGCTGATATGAAGCCGCTGTGCCCGCCGTCGAGATGGCGATGCCGATTTCCTTGCCTTTCAAATGTTCTCCCTCCGGGCCAAAAGCCCACCCGTATGCCAGCACTTCGTCGAACCATTGCTTCAGCAACGGTGGCGTGCTGTACCAAAACAACGGGTATTGGAAAATGATCCGGTCATGGCTGTCCAGCAGTTCCTGCTCACGTTCCACATTAATCTTTCCATCGGGATAAGCTGCATACAGATCGTGTACGACAATGTCCGTTTCTTTTTGTATGGCTTCAACCAAGGCGCGGTTGACGCGGGAATGCTCTAAGTTCGGATGGGCAACGACAATCAAGGTGTTCATGGTTATCTCTCCTTCACATTTTATTGAGAATGATCATTCTAATTAGGCGAAAAAAAATTGGTCTCTGCTTATTTCTCTAAAATTCGCATAGCCTGATTGGCAATCCGCTCAATCTTTTCCTTGGAAACCGAGGTCCGAACCATCACCCGAATGCCGGTCATGGCATTGTGCAACGATTCAGCGAGTTCCTTTGCTTCATAATCCGTGGTGAATTCGCCGTTTTGCTGGCCCCATGATACGATTTCGGTGAGCAGCCCTTCCGACTTTTCGAATGCGCACACCGCTTTGGCATCCACTTCGCCATCCCGCATCGCCAGCTCTGCCGCAGAATTCACGATCATGCAGCCTGGCGGGACGTCTTCTTCGCCGTAAATCATGAATTCAAACACGAACCGAACCGCTTCCTTCGCCGTCTTCGACCGCTTTACCCCAGCCGTTAATCTGGCGCTAATCCGCTCGTCGAATCGATCGATGGCTCTCAGGAACAACGTGTGTTTGTCCGTAAACGTGTCGTATAGGCTCCTGCGGTGAATGCCCATATGTTCGACGAGATCGTTCATTGACGTTTTCTCGTACCCTTGTTCCCAGAAAAGCTTCATGGCCTTATCCAATACGGCTTGCTCTTCGAACTCTTTGCTTCTGGCCATTTCATTTCCCTCCAGTGATCTCATCTTAGCATATTGGGAACGACCAGTAAAGAATTATTTTTACTGATCGTTCTAATATTGCACTCTAGCCGTTGGTGTCAGACTTTTACGTCTATATACGCCACACTAATTAATCACACAAGGCCACTGCGAGTGCAGTACCATCTTCCGATCGCTGTTATCTCCAGATTGGTTCTGCCTCTCCGTTAACGTGTGTTTTTTTGCAATTTATATAGCTTCGGCAAAACGGTGAGCAGTTTCCGCAAGTCATTGATCACAATGTCCGCTTGAGCCAACTCGTCCTCTTGGGCAAAGTCGAAGCTGCACCCAATGGCCGTCAGTCCGTTGTCTTTGGCGGCTCGGATATCCGATAAACGGTCGCCGACTACGGCCCCCTGTTCGATCTCGTATTTTCGCAAGATACTGCCTACCAGATCCGACTTATTCAAGGATGGAATGCGCTCAATGCTGAACACTTCCGTAATCCAGTGAGTCAGATCATAGTGATCCACGATGGTTTTCAAGTATCTTTCCAATCCGTTGCTGGCTATAAAAATGGAATATTGCTGTGCCCGCAGGCCGCGGAATACCTCCTCGACATGGGGATACAGTTCTCCCTTGCCCGCCTCGATATTCGAGATTAACCTTTCTAGAAAAAAACCGTCCGTCTGGGCTCGTACATGCTGAGCGTGCTCCGGCAACAATGTTTCCCACACTTTTGGCAGGGGAGCTCCCATGATTTGACGGTACTGATCGATCGGCGTCTCTCCAACCCATACACCCATGGAACGCAAACGTTCAAACGTGTCTTCCAAAGAACATTCCAGAATCTTATCGGTTTGAAACAACGTCCCGTCCATATCGAATATGATCGATTTCTTCATGCTGCTCTCTTCCCTTCATATGGATACGGATAAACGTATCGCTCACTATTTGGTGTTCATCAATAGATTATATTTTTTGATGATTTAGAAGATATCCCCATACTATCATTTAACGTAAATATACAAGGTGGATTTCAGAAAAAAATCATATGAAGCAAACTGTTTTTTCGATATAGTATCTCTGGGGAGTTGAGAAATATGGAATGGAGGGCTGTCTTTGGAGCCATTGAAACATCTCTTGGAAACGCGGTCAGCCGGACACCTGTTGGACATTGGAACAGGAACGGGAAAATTCATCCCCACCCTGCTGAATGCATTTCGGAATGATTATGCTCGAATTACAGGAATCGATACCGATATCCGAGCCATAGAACAGGCTAATCAGCAATACAGCGATGACGGTAACATCCATTTCCTCGTCATGGATGTGGAGAGTTTGCAGTTCGGCGAGCATACCTTCGACACCGTGTGTATATCGAACACCTTGCATCATTTGCCCACCCTCACAAACGCTCTGACCGAAGCCGTCAGGGTGCTTAAACCCGATGGCCTGATGTTGATCAATGAAATGTTCCAGGATCACCAGACGGAGGCACAACAAAATCATGTCCTGTACCATCATCTGGAGGCGGACATCGATTCGGCCCTGGGCATCTTGCATAGACACACCTACAAGAAGCAGGAAATTCTCGATCTGATCGAAACGCTGAATGTAACGATTATCGATACGATAGAGTACGTGGAGCCCAAATCAGACTTAAAAAATGAGCAGGAAATGACCATCGTGGCACATGCCTGCGACAACCATGTTGCTCGAACCATTCACCTGCCCAACCACGAGCATTTCAAACGACGGGGCGAAGAATTCAAAGCGAGACTCCGTGCATATGGCATTCTGCGCGCTACGCAGTTGGTTGTAATATGTACGAAACACTAAATAAGAGTTCGAGGGGCGACGCTGCACCTTGTCGCTGCGGGAACCTACGGTTCCGCTTATGAAAAGAAACGCCTATTCCTAAGGAATGAGCGTTTCTGCCGTGACCTTTACTATATAGATTGAACCGTAAATTTACACGATAACGAAGAGGGCAGAAAGAATCTGGAGAAGCGAAGCGGTCGCATTTATCACCGGATTTTCCCCTTGAAAAAGGGGATCAAAGAAATCAGGGGATAAGAGCGATCGAAAGATGGTTCTGACCGCGTAGTGACTCTGTGTAAAAATCATTGGTTCAACCTATATAGCTCTTTTTCTGTACAGGTATCCAAATCTCGCTTCGATATTGCGGCGAAGTCACGTCCGGGTGTTCATTCCACAGCATTTCCGGTCCTTCCGCCAATTCAAAATTCGATGAAGGAAGCCATTCCGCAAAGATTCGCCCCCATACCTCCTGAAGCGTATCGGGAAAAGGACCAACGGCAGTAAACACCGCCCACGTTGAAGCCGACACCTCCAATGCTGCCAAACCCTCCGGAGCTTTCAACGTCGTGGCCGCTCCTATGAAATGATCCAGCTCGCCCTTCTCCTCCATCCTTCCCTCACCAAAGTGAGAAGAAGCACTGATGATGCCTGAAGGTTCGATATTGGACAATCCCTTGATCGCGCCGATCAGCTCCGGCGTCAGGCTCTGGTACATTGCAGCGATATCCGGGTTCACTCCATGAAACACGATAGGTACCCTTTTGCTGATGCCCACGATGCGAAATGCTTCCTTTTGCTCCACACGGTAATTCATTTCTCCGCCTCCCTGAATGGTCAATTGAAATGTCATCCGCGGGAAGGCTTTGAGCGATGAACCATGGCCCCTAGCCTCGGAGGGCGTAACCCCATGCACGGCCTGAAAAGCTCTCGCAAACGAATCCGGCGAAGCATATCCGTATTTGATCGCAACGTCAATAACTTTGCTGCCGTCCCGGCTTAGATCGAATGCAGCCAGCGTCAACCGCCGGCGCCGGATATATTCGGATAACGTCATGCCGCTGAGAAAGGAAAACATGCGCGTGAAATGGTATTCGGAACAGCAGGCAATCCGAGTCACCTCTTTCATATCCAGCGTGCTGTCCAGATTCTTTTCCACGTACTTCAAAGCTTCGTTTAATCGAGCCAGCATATCCATGCCCTCACCTCCCCGTACATTCAGCATAACAAAGCCATTCGCTGCCGACCCGACATTCCCTGCACCATTTTGCAGGCTGCACCGCTTTTGTTGCCGGCTCAAACGGTATGAATAAACCAGGCGGATACAGAAAGACAGGCAAAAGAGCAGCCTTGCAGCAACGCCCGAATGCCTGTTTTGCCTTCGCAATGATTTTTGACAAATCTCAAATCTCTCGCAATTTCACATCAAATACTCTGCCATGATCCGCTCAATTTCAAATGGTGTGATTCCTTGATCCACCGCATAGACGGTATCGGCCTGATCCGCTGCATCCACCAGTTCACCCCGGGCCTTGGCATGCATCATGAACAGCTGGTACAGGTCCGGCTTACGCAATGACGTCATCGCTTTGCCGATCAGCACCATGCCTTTCTGGTTGCTTTCGACGTTGTTGGAATACTGGAGTTGGCTCGTCAGCGCCAGATCGGTCCAAATGACCGTTCGCTCTAACAGATCGAGAATGACGGGGATCGCAATCTGGGTGTCGGCAGCGACGTCGATTTTGTTCGCGACTGTCTTCGGCTCGAACGCCTCGCCGGAACCCGGCTTTTTGCGCATCATCCAGCCCACGAAGCACTCCGGCAGGTCGCAATACGGATGACTGGTGTACGAGAGCAAACTCGCCACGACATAACGCCCGCCATACTGGACGATCGATGGAATATGCAGATCGATGAACTCGCACGCGCCATGTGGCGCAGTCACGATATCGCCGCTGTGGACCGCCTTGTACTTGGAAGAGCGCAGGTTCGTATATGAAATATGCTCGACGTAGTTCCACTGGTCGTCATACATTACCGCAGACAGGTCAATATCGACACGTCCGGTGTCCTGTCCATTGACCTTGCCTTCTTTCCACCAGCTGAAAAAACGGATGGTGTCCCCCTCAGCCATCGGCATCCGAGACCCGCGTACGACTGTGTGCAGTGCCTTGCTTGCGGATCTTTGAGAAAATGGCACAACATAATCATTCAGACGCGGATCAACATACGTCTTCCCAAGCGCAGGCAGGTCAGTGAATCGCCTGATCAGTGCCTGCTCGCACAACTCGACCACGTCCCGGCAGGTCTCCTCATCGATGACAGGCAGCTCATCCGGAATGGCAAACGCTTTGGCGACATTGCCTTTCGGGAAAAACACTCGTAAATCCTGCGGTTCATTCCTGCGCGCAAAATGCTCCTTCACCTGCAGCAATACAGGTGTCGATACCTGATGCACGACTTCACCAAACGCCAGCAGCACATACACCTTGTCTTCGGTTAACCGCAACAGCTGATCCAGTCTTCTCGCAAATTCGCCAGGGCGCTGCGACAGCAGGTCGATCAGGCTCCACACATTTTCATACTGGAACGCCAACTCCACACTACCGTTAAACGTGGTGAAAGGTTTATCGTTCCGCAGGACGTCAAAAGCCTCCTGACAGCGCGGATAACGATGCTTATACTCGGAAGGATGCAAAATCTCGCCGAGGCGAATCCAGCGTTCTTTATAACGAAGCATATCCTCGGTCATTGAACCGCATTGCTCCAGTAATCCAAGCAAAAGGCGCCGCTCACGGCGTTTGAATTTGCGAAAGCGCGAAGCCGAGGCAAGGCTTACGTCGCCATCTGACCAAGCAACGGCCAAGCGAAGAACATCCGTGGCTGTTTTGAAATAACCCCCGACGAGGTCCATGCTTGCCTTTTCGTGTCTCAATAATGCTGCTACGACGAATCCGGCGTTTTCCTTGAACGGGATCTCGTCAGGCAATAACGCCTGCAGCTGTTCGGGACCGGCTTGCTCCAGCACCGCATCAATGTCTTTTTTGTCCGTTTCCGAGATGGAGCCCTTTGCTTCGATCAACTGGCGGATCAGGCCAATGAAATGATGCTCGCTTCCCAGGTCGATGACTTTCAAGTCCACACGTTCCAACAATGGCAGCGGCTCTCGTTTTGACACCTTCTGTTCCGGCAGGATATTCGTCAGATAATGAAGGATGGCATTCAGGTATAACTCGGCTTCGTCCGCCTCCATGACTTGTGCCGGAAATCCGGCATACATCGGTTTGTACTTCACATGCGCTCCGACCATAAGCTCCAAATCGACGACAAGCTGCTTAACCAATGCTTCGAATTGATCCTGGGAAAGCTGGCGAACAGCCTGGATTAACCGATCCGAGAAGGTGAAACCAAGCGACTCGATATTTTTCAGGGCAGTGGCCAGCATGTCGTTTGCCACCCGGTTCTCCTTGTTCGTTTGTTCTATATATGGTTCTACAATAAGTTTTTTCGCTCTTCTTACATAAATGGTATTCATCATGATTAAAGAGTCCAGGAAAGCCATGTCCCTATCAAACATAAAGGTTTTGGGTTAGAAGGAAGGAACATGATAGCCTGGACGCCTCCTCTCTGAAACAGAATCTTCAGGAGACCTGCAACCCTAAATCTCCAATGATGTAGAAGGAAGGATCGCAATAGCCTGAAGACCAAAGACCCGAAGCTCGTGGTCCGAACCTTTGATGAACCCATCTTCCCATATTCCTGCAATTCCCAACAGGGCAAAAGTATTACGACTCGAAATGGACGCTCATGGTTTGATGACGATGAGGGATTCATGTACACTTTTAGATGTGATTTCCAATGAATCTGATAAGAATCGAGGATAAGATTCGATGCATATACAACATCTGTATCATAGTTATTTGAATATGAAATACAACCGGGCGCTGCCGTTACTGGAAACCCGACCATTCGAGTACGCTTTATGCGAAGACGGCGGGGCGGAACTGTTTTTCACCGATCACCCGGAAGAAACGTTTGCAGAGTGGCTGTCGGAGCTGCAGCCAAGAGATCCGAATTACGTTGCAAACCCGGATTGGAAGCCCATGCTTCATGAGCAATTTGCGCAACTGGACGTTTATGAGGAGCTGATTCTGTATTATCTGCTGTACACCATCAACGCCACAACGTCGATCGCCAGCCTGAATCCGTACAATGCCATGAACGACTTTATGAAAAACTATGCTTTCTTTCAACTCAACCCATTGACGGGCATAAGCAGACTCAGCGATGAGCAAAAAGGACAGTTAAGGGAATTTTTCTTCTTTTTCTATCTCTACGCCCATCCCGTAAACGAGGAGACGTTATACGCCTTTTCGTTCAAGGGGCATACACTCGTCCATAACAAGACTAATATCGAGGTAGAACGGTATATTTCCGCATTCCATGACCATTGCATCCACAACTTTGCGGATTTCGAAGACCGGCTGTCCATTCTCCCGTCCAACATCAAGGCGTGCAAACAACTCACGCTGGAATTACTGCGATCCATTGAAGGCCATGCGCCCAAGCTGACCATGCCGCCGGAAGAGGGAATCGAGACCATATTGCGCCTCATCAACGACGTCGATGAAATGCTGCGCATGCATTCGGAGAACAACGCCGAGTTGTTTGCGGTGATGCGTGATTTTATGGAGAACAACCCCGGCGCTTCAACTCCCTATTCCGAACACTGTTTCCGCATCCTGTTGCAAAACTATGTTTCGTACATCCTCTTTTTTAACTTCGATGCCATTCGTGATCTGGTGAAGTACTTCAAGGATGACCCGCTGTGGGGCAAAACGATCATCAACCATATGTTCACGGACGCGATTTTGATTCAAAAAATCATGCGGCAGCTCCGGATTGATCTTGCCTTCTACCCGGAGGTCACTGCATTGTTCGAGGAGCAGGCGCGCCAGATTTATTTGTGAGTCCGTCCTTATTCCTTAAAGCGCATTCCCTCCAAAAGACGTTTGAAAGGATGGCTCTTTATATGCAGGATTTTGGCTTATTATGTCGAAAAGCATGTGTACTATGAAACCATTAAAACGTATGCCCATCCCTAGATATGTAGTCTTGTCCAGCCTGTTTCTAACCCTTTTGCTTGGATCCCGCTTCGTTTGGTCGGAAGGCTTCACCATGCCGCCATCGCCGCAGCCGGTGAATGGCACCTTGGATTTGCGCGGCTGGGATCTATCATCCGCATCGCCTGTTTCGTTGGACGGGGAGTGGATGTTTTACCCGAACGCCCTGTTTTCCCTCCAGAAATTACTCTCGTCCCCCAATCCACCCCGATCGATTATCGTGCCCGGCGATTGGCAGAGCGAGATGTCCACCTCATCTTCGTCGTTCGGGTATGGAACGTATCGGCTGCGCATCCTTATCGACTCTTCGGTGAAGGACGTCGCCCTCTGGGCCCAAAAAATCCAGGCCTCCTCCATCGTGGAAATCAACGGGAATACCATCGCCGGATTCGGCCGTCCTGCCGTCCGCGAGCAGGACTACAAACCCGAAAGAACAGCCTTCACGGCAACTTACGCCACGAACGGAGCCACGGAGCTTGAGCTTCTCGTGCAGGCGGCGAACTTCGATGATCCGTATAGCGGCGGTTTAACGCGCTCGCTCTATTTCGGCACCCCGGAGGCTATTGCCCGCGATCACGGTCTCTCGGTCGATTTGCAGAAAATCACGTTTGCCATTTTGCTCTTGCATAGCTTGTATGCCCTTGCCATGTT
The DNA here is from genome assembly GCF_037969725.1 of Paenibacillus sp. FSL W8-0426. Taxonomy (NCBI): domain Bacteria; kingdom Bacillati; phylum Bacillota; class Bacilli; order Caryophanales; family Paenibacillaceae; genus Paenibacillus; species Paenibacillus sp. FSL W8-0426. Next base: position 6,758,818 of record NZ_CP150203.1, read on the forward strand.
TTTTTTCAATCGCAAACAACGCGCATTGCTGACATTTTCCCTATTGACCTTTTCAGCGGCGCTTACTGTCGTATCCGACCATGACGGCTTATTGCTAAGCTGGCTGCCGCTTAATTTTACTTGGATGGTCAAGGCCAAGGCGCTTTCCTATCCGTTGTTTTCGTTTTTCATGCTGCTGTTGGCCAGAAGCTTTTCCAATAGCTCCAAAGCCATTTCGATATTTCGCATGTATGCTGGATTGCTTGGAGCCCATTGTGCATTTTTGCTGGTTGCTCCGGTGCGCAGCATCTATGTCTGGCTCGAAACCGGAATATCCGATGTGCTATACCTGTTCCCGATCGCATGGTCGGTCGTTCTGTTCATGAAAATGGCTGCCGACAAACGGGATGACGCGACATTCCTTCTCTTTGCAGCGACAAGCAGTCTGTCCAGCGTGTTATGGGGAATGGTTAATTCGCATAACGAAATTACCAACGTCTACTATCCCATCGACGTCATCGCTGCCATATTCGGCTTTTCCGCGTACTGGTTCAAGAAGTATTTCCGAAACGCGTCGAAAATCCAACATTTATATGATCAGCTCAAAGAAGAAGACGCGCAAAAAGATCAGTTTTTGGCCAACACGGCCCACGAGCTCCGCACGCCGCTGCACGGCATGATCAACATTGCCGAAAGCATTGCCGGGGAGGAGAGGCGCCGTACCGGAAAAGCGCATTCGGAAGACATGAAATTGTTGATTACAATTGGCCGACGGATGTCGCAGCTGGTCGACGATTTGCTTGACGTTATTCGGCTCAAGGAGAAACGCATCGGGCTGCAGTATAAAGACGTGTCCCTTGCCTCGGTCGTTTCGGGCGTGGTCAGCATGTTCCGATATATGGCTGAGGGCAAGCCAGTCAACATCGTCATGGAAATTCCGGATACGCTGCCGCTTATTCAGGCAGACGAAAGAAGACTGGTTCAAATCCTGTACAACCTGCTGCACAATGCCCTCAAATTCACCGATGAAGGGACGATTACCGTTGCCGTCGAAGCAACGATGGGAGTACATGCAACCATGCGGGTCTCCGATACGGGCATCGGCATGAGCGAAGAGATGCAAAACAGGATATTCGACGCTTATGAACAAGGGACTTCCAATGCCCGCCTGAGCGGAGGACTTGGATTAGGGTTGAGCATTTGCAAACAACTCGTTGAGCTGCACGGAGGGAGCATTGCGGTACATTCCGTTCTTGGACAAGGTTCTACCTTCATCGTACATCTCCCATTGGGGCAACCGGCTGCTCAGATTATTCCACCGGGACAACGGCAAACGCCAATCCGCCATGAACCCACGGAGACCAGTAATCGTTTGGATGATGAAAACACATTTTCCCGGCCCCACCCTTTCAACGCAGAATCCCATGAAAGGGCGGCAGCTCGAATTCTCGTCGTCGACGATGACCCCGTCAATCTGCGTGTGCTCGTATCCATGTTATCGAGCGAGTCTTATCTGATCCAGCCTGCGGCCTCTGCGCGGCAGGCCCTCGAATGGTTAGAGGGAAAACATTGGGATTTGGTCATTGCCGACGTTATGATGCCGCAAATGTCGGGGTATGAACTGACGGAGAAGCTGAGGGGACGATTCTCGGCTTCAGAGCTTCCAATTCTGCTGTTAACGGCCCGAAACGAACCAGCCGATATTTATGCAGGCTTTCTGGCAGGAGCTACCGATTACGTGACCAAGCCGGTAGATGCCATGGAGCTGAAACATCGTATCCGATCGCTGGTCGATTTGAAACAGTCCGTCGATGAAAGGTTCCGGATGGAGGCCGCGTATTTGCAAGCCCAAATCCAGCCCCACTTCCTGTTCAATACGCTGAATTCCATCATGGCGCTGAGCGACCTGGATACGGAACGGATGCAGAAGCTTGGCGATGCCTTTATTTCATATTTGCAGACGAGCTTTGACTTCCTGAATGCCGAAAACCTGGTTCATATCCAGCATGAACTGGAGCTTGTCCGGGCCTACCTGTACATCGAGAAGGAGCGCTTCCCTGACAGACTCAACATCGTATGGGACATACCGGATACCATTGACGTGCTCCTGCCCCCGTTAACGATCCAACCCCTCGTTGAAAATGCGGTGAGACACGGCGTTCTTAGCCAAGCAGAAGGCGGGACGCTCCGCATTCAAATGGAGGAGCAAAAGGACGGAATTCTCATTGAAATCCAAGATGACGGCGCAGGCATGGACGAGTCCCGGATTGCACAAGCGCTCACTTGGCCCAAGTCAAGAACCGGGCAACCGGGCGGGATTGGATTAACCAACACGAATCGAAGGCTCAACCAGATTTATGGTCAAGGGCTTCATATCGTCAGCAAACCAGGGAAAGGTACGAAAGTTTCCTTCATCATTACAAATGGTTGAAATGTGCTCTCAACTTCAGATCATTTTAAAGCCTCAATGTCTGCTCCAATAAATACCGCTCAGGCGTTTTGCCGATCACAGTCTTGAAATCTTTGCTGAAATGCGCCTGATCATGATACCCCAGCTCCACGGATAAACGCGCGAGGTCGGTGACCTGTCCAAGGTCCATCGCCTCCGCTGCGTTCTGCAACCGAAACAGCCGAATCACCGACTTCGGGTTAACGCCAACGTATTTCGAGAATAGGCGCTGCAATTGCCGGAGGCTGATATCAAAGCACTGCCCCAGCTGCTCCACTTTCGTGATCTCCCGGTTTCCTTCCATATGGTCGATGATCTGGTTAACAAGCGTAATGTTCTCGTCATACCGCGGCACTTTGGCTGCGAAACAGTCATCCAACACCTTGACCATCCCCGCATCATTGGACTGTGCCAGTACCCTCTCTTCCAATTCAGAACCCTGGATTCCCAGTACAGCAACCACGTCGATGGGTTTAACGATACATTCCGACATCTCCCTTTTTATATACGGGTAAAGCCCTCCCGGTCTGAATTTGGCACCAAAAACGACTCCTCTCCCTTCCAAACGCTGGGTGTATCGCTCCTTTGCCGGCCCATAGAAACACGTTTTCCCCTTTTCCACCACCAGGTTGGCGCAAGGGTTGGGGACAACATCTTGAAGGTGAGGCTGCTCCCCCTCCAAGTTCCATTCGACGATCCAGTAATGCTTGATGAATGGGGATATCGGTCCCGTAGCGGGATAACGATCCAAACGGAATTTGCCCCCGGCTCCGTAAAGTCCAAGAACGCCCATACTCGGGCGGGATTTCGAAATGCCCATGCTTTCTTCGCTCCGTTCCGTCAAGATTGTGATCCTTCAGTAATAGGGACAAGTTTCTGTCGCGTTTTTACAATACGTCTGCGTAAGGGTCAATTTATAATGAGTGTACCACACAGCCTCTGACAAACGCAGAAGTTATCTATATAAACCGCATAAAACAAACACACGTTAACGGAGAGGCAGAACCAATCTGGAGAAGCGAAGCGTTCTAAAAGCTTTCTGAAAGAAAGCTGTATCGGAAGCATAGGCCTATCACCGGATTTTCCCGTTGAACAAGGGAATCGAAAAAATCTGGGGATAACAGCGATCGGAAGATGGTACTGCACTCGCAGTGCCTTAGTGTGAATGATTAGTGCGGTTTATATAAAAAAAGTTGCACACTTAAGGAGGAGCATGATTATGGAATTACAGTACATTTTTTATATCGGCGCAACGCCAGAACACGTATGGAATACCCTGGTGAGTCCGGAGGGCACGCGCAGCACGTTTTTCGGCGCTGTCCTCAACACAACCCTGGAACCGGGAGCGGCTTTCCAGTATGTAGGCCCGGGCAACGACGGGGACGAGACGGTGCATGTCTACGGCACCATCCTGCAAGCCGTTCCCGGGAAGGTGCTCAGCTACCTTGAACATCCTGGAGCATCCTACCGTGAAAACCACGCCGATCTTGAATCACGGGTAACTTTTACCTTGGAACCCGTAGGCGGCTGCACCAAACTGACATTGACCAATGACCAATGGACCCCTGGGCACCCGTCCTTTGCCAATGCGAAGGAGCATTGGTGGATGATACTTAGCAGCATTAAAACGTATGCCGAAACGGGAAAAACCTTGGATTTTGGCTGGTAACGGACGGGATCAAACGTATTGACGCTGGACCTGCGTTGATTATGAATTAATACGCCAAAAAAGCCCCTATGTCCTGTCTAACAGAACAAAGGGGCTATATTCAATGCACAATGTTATGATTTCATAGCTTTTCGTTGAAGACCTAACCATGCTCCGATCAAAATCAGCCCCACACCCGCGAAATAAAACGGATATCTGCTTGCTTCGCCCGTTTGCGGAAGCGTCTTGATCGTAATTTCCGATGACGGTGTTTGTGGTATTGCAGTCTGCTGATCCGGCGTTTGCGGTTTCGCAGGCTGCTGATTCGGCGTTTCAGGTTCATTCGTCTGCGGTTCCGGCTCAACGCCGCCGCGCGGAATCTCACCCTCCTCGATCTCGATGGTCGGTGTCTCCGGATCGTTCGTCGAAGGCGTTTCTGGTATCGACGGTTCACCTCTCGGGGTCTCTTCATCCGGTACGTCTACTTCATCAGTCGGCGTTCCTGGCGTTGATGGTGTCCCCGGATCCGGCGTATTTCCAGGAGTTCCCGGGTTAACCGGAGTACCTGGATCCGTTGGTGTGCCCGGATGGGTAGGATTTGTTGGATCCGTCGGGTTCGTTGGGTCCGTCGGATCTGTCGGATCCGTCGGGTTCGTTGGATCTGTCGGATCCGTTGGGTCCGTCGGATCTGTCGGATCCGTTGGGTTCGTCGGATCTGTTGGATCTGTCGGATCCGTTGGGTCCGTCGGATCTGTTGGGTCCGTCGGATCTGTTGGATCCGTTGGGTCCGTCGGATCTGTTGGATCCGTTGGGTCCGTTGGGTCCGTCGGGTCCGTCGGATCAACAGGCTCTTCTTTTTCGTTCGTTACAGTTAATTTCACGACATTGCCCTTACTCACGATACTGGAGTCAATCTTGACGTCCCAAGTTGATTGACCAATCTTATATCCTTCCGGAGCCGCAAGCTCCTCCAACACATAATCGTCATAGAGCAGTTTCGTAAACAGGATCTTTCCTTCTTCATCCGTCGTTTTCACCATTGGGGCGCGTTTGCCTGCTTTGTCGTAAAGCACGAATTTCGCTCCTGCCAACAATTTCGTATCGTCATCCTTATCCACCTTCGTCACTTCCAGGCTGCCTGTTACGCCGCCGCCGGAACCCGAACCCGAAGAGGTACGAACGATGATTTCTTTCGTCGTTTCCCGCATCTCCGTCTTCAGCTGGTCGCCTTCAAGTGCCACCTTATTTCGCACGGCTTCCTTGTCTGCGGCAATAATGAATGACTGATATTCCAGAATATAGGCTGAAGAGATATCGTTCTTGAATTTCAACTCGAATATTTCCTGATCGCCTTCAAGTCTCGTGAACGTTAACGTATAATCTTTTCCTTCAGTCAACTCTCCGGCTTTGACCGCTTCTCCATTCTTATTAACGGATGTTGCATACAAATGGAAAGAGTCCTCGATCAAGATCTGATTTGCACTCGGCTCGTCAATGATCTTGGCGTTTGAAATATGGGATTGGCCTTCATTGATACGAATCGACCAATCGATCTTATTTCCATTTTGGGCACCGCTTTTTGTTACATACTCACCGCCGTGAGGAACAGATACCTTAGCATTCCAGGTAGCGGCTTTGTCGCCACCATTCCACAGTTCGGCCGTGTTATTCATGTCTTTGGTGATCACTGTGCCTTGCAGCGACGTTTTGAACTCGATCCAATACGCCGAGGAGGTTGGACCCTTGAAATGAACGGACAACTCGTTGCTATTCGTTTCGGTAGGTTCGGTCACTTCATACTCGGAAGCCGGTACCTCGGCGCCTTTCGAAACACCGTTCCACCACCCCAGCAGCTTCATCTCGTATACTTTGACCGAGCTCGGGACAAGCTTTTGCCCATCCTTCAGAACATCCTTCACAATCGCATCATTCAACGTGTTGAGGTTGTAGTTCATCTTGATGTTCCATGTGATTTCCTTGTCGACAGGATTGTAGCTGCCATCTTTCCCGCCGTTGTTTTTGGTATATCCGTCGGAGGCAAAGCTCGCATCCCTTTGAATGGGTCCTTTATCCACTCCGTTTTCGCTCCAAGTCATTGAAGCCCGGTTCATGTAATCCAAATTGCTTTTCGTCAACCATTCAATATTAAACTTGGTTTTGTATTCAATGGTATATGTGGTCTTTATGGTATTGAGGAACTTAATGACAAAACCCTGACGAGCATTATCATACGCGACCTCATATTCACGATCGGAAACCTTGGTCCCATCCGCTTTAACGATCACCGAATCGGGAATAAATTCAAGACCGCCCTGCGGGAACGTATCTTTAATGACTACGTTTTCCATATGGTATTTGCTGCCGTCCGGTTTGCTGTCGCTGTTAACCGTAATCATCCATGTTGCCGTTTTGCTGGCAAAATCGATGTTCCATGTTCCTTTCGTCAGCGCACGGCTGCCTTGAGCCGGAACCGTCACTTCTTTAATCGAATCGCCGGAGGTGACTTTATTTCTGACCTCTTTGCCGTCGGCAGTCGAACGATCGACCGGTTTGGTTTGGTAAACGATGGTGTACGCGGAATCAACATCATTATTAAATTGAAGTTTGAATCCGTTCGTTCCCACGGGATCGGCTTTATATTCCGTCGATGCCAACAAATTCTTCGCGTCGGTAGAATTGCCGTTATACACTTTCAGCGAATCGGCAACCCATTCATGAACGTTGCTGAACTGATCCATGATGACCGCCTGTTCTTGTGGAACGTGCTTTCCATTGAAATTATATTTGACCGTCCAAGTGATAACCCCGGTGTCGTTATTTTGCTTATATGTCTTATCCAGGAATTTCCCCAAATCCACCGTTACCGTTGCGGTCGCTTGGGCATCCTCAATGCCTTCGCCGGACAATACGGCCTTATTCTCAAAGCGGGCCTGTTCGCCGATTCGATTCGTCGTAAAACGAATTTCATACGCCTTGTTGATCGATTCGTCCTGGAATGCCAGTTCCAGCTTGGTGCCGCCGTTCGATTCAACCGTGTACTTTCCGGCATCTACTTTGCCCCCGAGGACGGTCGACCCGTCACCATTCACCTGCAATTGATACACTTCGACAGTGTCGGCTGCAAGCTCCAGACCTTCAGGCATGACGTCGGTAACAACCGCATGGTTGATCTTATTCAACGATTTGTTGATTTGAACCGTCCAATCAATGCGGTCTTTACCAACCGCTTTTCCCTGCTTCTCGATCTGTTTGCCGCCTTGCGGCTTCAGGTTCACGATAATCGTCTGGACTCCGCTTCTGACCGGAATGGCGATAACGACTTCCGTGCTTCCCGTAAGGACTTCTTTTTTGAACTCCGTGCGGATTTCCAGTTTACCGCTGATGTTGGAGTGACTCTCGACGTATTCATTGAAAGTCATTACCACTTTGCCGTTCCGGTCCACCGTGAATCGGCCGACTTCGCCTTGGTCAGCAACGAGCGGTTCGTCGATCTCCGTGTAAATTTCGAACTGCTGCGGCAGATCAAACGTAAACGTACTGCCATTCTTATACCCGTGTCCGTTCGGGAGTTCCCATTCATAACTCAGGTTTACCGCTGCGCCAATATCCAAAGTGCTGTCCGGATTGTATACTGCATCAATGACGGTACCGTTAGTATCTGTTAGTACCAGTTTGGTTAAAATATCGTCTGAAACCGGAATTGTCGCATCCTCGTTGTTACCGGCCTCCGGTTTCTTGATTTCTTCATCTACCGCCTCATCCGTATCACTGCCCGGTTCTGCGGCATCCACAGATCCCTCAGTGCCCTTGCTCGGATCTTCCGTTTCATCTACCGACTCATCGGTGCCCGTACTCGGGTCTTGAACTTCGTCTACCGATTCATCCGTGCTGCTACCGGGTTCCTGTTCATTGTCAACCGATGGTTGGACGCCTCCCGGTACTTGATCGCCATTTTCCAATTGCTGGGCCCCAACATCCGTTCCCTGCCCCTGCACGTTTTCCGCTGCACTGGCGATCCCAACAGATGCGCCAAACAGCGTTTGGATCATAAGCAGCAGTACCATTACGATTCCACTTACTTTTTTCTTCATAATCTCTCCCTCGGACTCGTCATTACCCTCGTTTTTCGGTTCCAATCTCGCTTTTGGTGCGCAATTCGAGACATGTATCCAGTGAACTACATGCCTATAAGGGACGTCTGAGTCCATCACCTCCACCTCGTTCAATTGGCGCACGATTCAAATGGTGTCTATATTTTCGTTCAGAACCAAATGGGCTTCCTGCATTATAACGCCATCGCATAGACATTTTCTTAACAAACCCGAAAAAGCCTTGGACATGTGCGTCCAAAGCTTATATTCACGAGAATATTAGTAAATTTTCGATGCTGTGTAGTGCGAAGCGTCTTTAATCATTTTGAACGAAGTACCTTGCGTTTTCCAAGCGGCATCGACGGTAGTATCGATGGTGATCCACTGCCCGTTGAGGTAAACTTCATTCCATGCATGGTATACATCTACATAATCCGAAGTACCCATTACCAATTTGGTCGGTATATCGAGACTCCGCAGCATGGATGCAAGCAGGGAAGCATAATCGTAGCACATCCCTTTGAGATCCATGATTGTGCGGACGTTATCTGGAAGATAGTCCGTTAACTCTCGCGATGCAAGTACTTTGTCATATCGAATGTTACCGATCACATAGTCGTATACAGCTTGTACTTTTTCTTGGTCCGTTTTTGCAGACCGGGCTAACTTTTTAGCAAGCTGTGCGGCTTGTTCATTATCAGACCAATCGATATTCTGAATCGAGTTCAGATATACGTTGTTGCTGTCCTTCAGATGAAGCTTGACGGCTCCTTCTTGAACGACCTTGTATTTGGTGCCGCTGACTTGTTCCAACACAGTGATTGTATAGTCTCCGTTCCCCATTTGAAGCGGGAAAACGTCCCGAGACTTACCCGGCAGCAGCGTATATGTATATTTTTCCTGTCCTTTGGCGATCATAAGCTTAGTCTTTACATCGGATTTCACGTCATAATGGATGACAACTGCTCCGCGATCAAGCTGGTCCAAACCCAGCCAATCTTCAGACTGCGCAGCTTGTACAACCGGTGCGCATAAGAGTAAGACAAATAGTCCTACAATGGCGAACACAGCGTTACGCATGCTGTAAACCCCCTTCGGAAGCCAGGCTGCCATTTGATCATGCATCAAGAAGGCCCTATAGCTTTGCGTCCCTGCCTTTCGACAGGTTTGCCATTATCGTTATTGAGTTTTACTGCGTTTTTAGTGGATATTTGTCCAATAAAAAACAAAAAAAGCACTTTCGTTCGGTAGCTGGCTGCCATTTGACAATACGTCAAGAAGACCCTGTAGCTTTGCGTCCTTGCCTTTCGACAAGTTTGCCGTTATCGTGATTTGCTTTTGGTGACTACATCATATCAAATACTGCCCAATTCGACAAGTAGAAATCTTCCAAATCGCGCTGCTTTTTGTCGAATAATCAAGGTTTCGTTTTGAACGTGCCAGTTTCATAGACCAATGGTATGCTGCCAGGGAGGAATTGTTGGGAGATTCGAACCATTAATATAAAAAACAAAGAGCTAAGCGCGGCTTGAAACCGGCTTAGCTCTTTCCTTGTATATGCACTTCAACGACAACGGTTACCCGTTCATCACCGAACTGGAGCCCCTCTTCTCTGCCAGGCCTAGGGCTTTGGCGGTCGAAGCATGAATTCTGTTGAGCAATTCCACGTTCTCCACCAATGACTGGCCGTAGGAAGGGATCATCTCTTTGATCTTAGGCTCCCATGCGCTTATATGCTGCGGGAAGCAGCGCTGAAGGATTTCCAACATGACATGCACAGCAGTGGATGCCCCCGGAGAAGCCCCCAGCAAGGCAGCGATCGAACCATCCGACGCAGTCACTACTTCCGTACCGAATTGAAGCGTGCCTTTGCCGCCTTGAGCGGTATCCTTGATTACCTGCACGCGCTGGCCGGCAACGACCAAATCCCAGTCCTCGCTTTTGGCATCCGGTACAAAGTCACGCAATTCTTCCATGCGCTGCTCTTTGGACAGCATCAGCTGCTGGATCAGATACTTCGTCAGCGAAATCTCCTTCACGCCGGCTGCCAGCATGGTCAACAGGTTATGCAGTTTCACCGAGGTGATCAGGTCAGTCATTGAACCGGTCTTCAGGAACTTCGGCGAGAAACCTGCAAACGGCCCGAACAACAACGACTTTTGGTTATCGATGTAGCGGGTGTCCAGATGCGGCACCGACATTGGCGGGGCACCTACCGAGGCTTTGCCATATACCTTGGCATGGTGCTGCTCGACGACCTTCGGGTTTTTGCAAGCCATGAAAATACCGCTTACCGGAAATCCACCGATGTGTTTGCCTTCCGGAATACCCGACTTCTGCAGCAAATGCAAGCTGCCTCCGCCCGCTCCGATAAAGACGAACTTGGCCCTGTGGCGCTCGGTCGCCCCGCTCTTGAGGTTTTTCACCGTCAATTCCCATAAGCCATCGCTCGTACGTTTCATGTTTTTGACGCTATGCTGATAGTGGATGCCCACATTGCTTTTCTTCAATTGTTCCATCAGCATACGCGTTAAAGCACCAAAGTTAACGTCCGTACCCGAGTCAATTTTGGTCGCTGCAATCGGCTCGTTTCCGGTACGCCCTTTCATCATCAGAGGAATCCATTGCTTCAGCTTCGCCGGATCGTCCGAAAACTCCATGCCTTTGAACAAAGGATGGTTCGACAAGGCTTCATAACGTCTTTTCAGAAACTGGACGTTCTGCTCGCCATGCACGTAACTCAAGTGGGGAAGCGGCATGATGAAATCCTGCGGATTTCGAATCAGGCGGCTGTTGACGAGATAAGCCCAAAATTGCCGTGAAATCTGGAATTGTTCGTTAACCTTGATGGCTTTGCTTATATCTACGGAACCGTCCGGCCGTTCGACGGTATAATTGAGTTCGCATAGCGCAGCATGCCCTGTTCCGGCGTTATTCCATTCGTTGGAGCTTTCTTCTCCCGCAGTGGCGAGCTTTTCAAATACCTTTATCTTCCAGTCGGGTGCCAATTCTTTCAGCAAGGTTCCCAATGTTGCACTCATAATTCCGGCACCAATCAAGATCACATCTGTACTCGTTTGTCCGTGGCTCATTATTAACCGTCCTTATACCCTAAGATTTGCCGAAAGGATGTAAGCGCTGTCGATATGGCATTGAAGCAAGCCGGTCTGTGGAGCTGGCTCACACCTTTTCTGTATAAATAATGCTCTACACATAGTGTATCAATATTATGGATAGAGTTAAATATGTAATTTGAAGATATTTGCTCTAATAGTTAGTATACTCTAATTTGTTCCCCTCCGCTAACCCGCTTATATCCCTGAAAGATTTCTTTTTTCAAATAAGCTTACTCATCAGCAATCCATACAGATTCGTTTGATTCCCAGGAGTTGGACAATATATTACAAAGCTCTACAAGTAAGTCCTTGGCCTCCGCATTCAAATGCTCGGTTTTTATTTCTTGTAGCTGTTTTAATACGATTTGTATATTTGGAATCTTCCATGGTTTTTCCCACCAAGGCTCTTCAACATGGTAATAATATGCCAAACCTGTCCACCCGTCTTGCTCCGGCTGTATTCCCCCCATTATTTCGTCAAAATAACCATCCCATATTCTTATTACATACTTATCTCCATTTGAGAGGTGCCTTATAAACTGTATTTCTCCTTCCCCCTCATAACCTTCATAATATTTCCTGTTTATTATTTCCACAACCCCATCTCCTTGTTACGGGTATGATTCTGAAAGACATTCTGGGTCCGGGTCTTCTAACTTCGGTATAAACGGCGATAGAAATGGATCATCATGCCCCCTTACTTCTCCTCGAATTAGTGTATACACCTTAAATATATTAAATGACTCAACGTCATCACTATCCCTTATGTACAAAATTCCGTATGAACCCGGAGCCATATCTCCAATCTTCTTGAATACATTGATCGGATCAACTCTTTCCGAAGGCTTATGATTATCTAATCCAGCGATCCACACTTGGAAATCCCCGTTTACTGCTCTAATATCCAACACGCCGCTAGTCCAATTCATTTCATGAATGTAATCTTGTATTTCTTGAACAATCGGGGCTTCATCCATATCATCATCAAAAGAAGCACTCGCTCGAATTGTCGCCCAACCATGGTACTCATACATCGCATTTTCACCCTTCCACGCTTGTAGATGCTTACTATTTAACTCTCAATCATATCGATCGCTACGATTGTTTCGTTTATCCAATCTTCGAATAGTTCCGCATGTCCTTTATCCATGACGCCTCGGTGTCTTTTATATTGAACATTTCTCTTGGCCCACACAAGAATTATTCTCATGTATTCTACTGTATCAATAGTACACGTAGGATCTTCCACGCCTTCTTCAGCGAATATGTCTTCAAAAGTAGTGTACTTCGCATCAGAATGGATTAGGTTCACATTGCCACCACCGCCATATGAGGCTACTTTCCCTGTAAACAACTCGAGTAACCCCCTGATCTCTTCCTGAATAGCAGCAAGATCTCCAAAGATATCAGTCCCGAGCGAATTAGTGATCAGATAACCATTTTTTAATGACTTATCCAAACTAAAATCGAGTATCACTTCGTTGAAATGCTCATTATATTCAATACTGTATATATATCTAATATTCATACTCCCCCCGTAACCAAAACTTAGCCTTTTAGTGCTTGTATTTTATAAAATAAAAAGTAAAACACGGGTAACTGACGCATCTCTAACTCTCGAATATTGGGCGCAATCTTTAGAATGTATAAGCTGCTGACCCTAATGGTATATCTGAGCGCTTTATTGATTCACCTAGACGTATGCCTCCTATTTTTTTGTCAGTTAGTGAGCTAGTGAGATGGGTAAGGCTCCTGAGACCATCCCGTCTTGTCACAAGCATATTCTGATACAACGAAAAATACAGGCCAATTCTTTGACGAATGGCCTGTAAATAACAAAATAATGCTTTCATCACAGCGGCTTTATCACCATAGACCACAGTCCCGTCGGCAGCCTTCACTTCTCAAGAGACTTCCGTCTCAGACGAACCATCTCCCGCTGCAATCCATTTCAACTCCGCAAATTCAACTCGATTTCGTCCGTTATGCTTGGCTTGGTACAAGGCTTTGTCCACGGCGGCGAACAATTGAACCAAAAATCCTTCCGGACTGTCAGGCACTTGAACGGTTTGGAAATCCTCCACCGATAAAATTCCCATACTCACCGTTATGGAAACCGGTTCCTCGTCCTCCCCCAGTGCCATGGGATTTCTTTCCACCGATAATCTCACGCGTTCCGCGACCTGTTTGGCCAAACTGCTGCCTGCATGCGGAAGATAGATCATAAATTCCTCCCCGCCGTACCGGGCCAGAATATCGGTGCTGCGGATGGACTGTTTGACGATGAGCGCCATGCGATGGAGAACTTCGTCGCCGATGACGTGCCCGTGCTTATCATTAATCCCTTTGAAGAAATCAATATCAAAGAGAATCATTGAAAACGGGATTCTGTACTGCATGTTAGTGATCACTTCATGCGTCAACTGCTGGGTCAAGTAACGGCGATTATAACTGTCCGTCAAACTGTCCGTAACGACCAGTTCTTCCAGCTTCTGATTAGCTTTGGACAACTCGCTGCTGATGCGGTCCAATGAATGGTTTCGTTCTTGAAGCACTATGTTCTGTCGATTCAATTCTTCAACGAGATATCGCTCCTGCGAAACATCCTGAAACGTAAGGATATGTCCGATAGGGACAAGGCGCGAATCAACGATTGGCGAGGATTGCAAAATAAACCGGCGAACAAAGTCCCTCTCCACGATGATTTCGATCTGGGACAAAATGTTTTCTTTTCGTTTGTAATGCTCCGCAAACTCGCGGACCTTGCCCTCCGCCCGCACGGATTCCAAAAATGCATCCAAATCAAACGTATCGCCCACGTTCATATCCATGAATGACCGCAGTGCCTTGTTGACTTCAACAATGGTTTCGTTCTCGTCCAATACAAGAATTCCGTAAGGAATGGTGTTAATGACATCCTCGTGCGCAATGGAGACGAGATCAAACACGTTGTATTTTTTAATGACATAGACAAAGAACAGCCCGGACAGAAAGATTCCCAAGGAGGTCAGTCCCGGAATAATCGGCAACCATGGTCTGAATACGACGTTAAGCAAGGCATCCAAACCGGCAAATGCAGCCAGCACGAAGAGACCCCACAATGTGAACACGACCTGCTTCTTGATCGCAGGCAGCGTCCGGGAAGAACGAAGCGCTCCGAACAAGACGGAGAGGGATGCCAGAAAGTAGCTCACGAGAATTGCAAGGATCACCCAAAACCATGGGCCGTAGGAACGTTCTGCATATCCGCCGCCCAGCGGCGTCACGAACCAGTTCCACGGATTTAGCACGACGCCTATAGCTCCAATGACCGCAGGGACGAACAAAAAGACGGTTTTCCTTTTCCTATTCCTTAATCGATCTGTTTCGCCTGTCAGGAAATAGGTTAGCAACAACCACCCGCTTCCGAGCAGCGATACGGCAACAAAGGAAAGCGTCACGTAAAACCATTGCAAGCTGAGATTGCCCGTCAGGTCAATGGCAAACTGGCAGAACGGCCAGATCATCATCAAACCGTGAAAAAGAAAGTACACCTTATGTAAGTTCGTAATTCTAACGGTAACAAAAACATAGACATATAACGCAAACAAGAGGACGAATAGAAAGAGATCATACCACGCTGATGGGCTCACAAATCTTCTCCTTTGTCGATTCAACAACTACGATATCATGGAACAGTATACTCCTTGAATCTGAAATGAACCTTTAATAAGACTTCAATAGCCTTCAGAAAGGATTGCCTCACAGTTGTTATTGGTTAATTAAACCACATCTTATCACACCGCAAAGAGACTGAGTAGCCCACACAATGGCAGTCCAGCCAACCTCTGAGCATTTCTGAAATCAATTCCGTGAAGTTTTGACGGCTTTTGAACGTTTCAAACCAGGCTTGGCACAGCCATGGGAAATTCTGCGATTCATGGTCCTCCGTTACCGCGTATGGTCGTACAAATCGTCCAGCGGTTCATTATCCGAGAACAGATCGGGATTTTCCCGCAGCATCCCCGTGATCACCTCTGCTACTTTTGCAGCATTACAAACTCTCACCACCGCATCGCCAAGTTTCCTTTTGTACATCGCCCCTTCTCGCTCCAGCACCTCGTCCACCTTCCAAAAATGCTCGGACCAGGACAATCCGCAATGTCTGCGTGAAGGTACCTGTATCTTCGTTCCATCGGGCAGAACGGTGCATAACTGTTCATGTCCGTCCGTCAACCGGCCTGGGATGTCCACCCACTCTTCCACGCCATGAATAAACGTATTCCGCTTCAGGTCAACGCCCACCAAAATAATGGTCGCTTGGCGATCCAGCAGTTTCCCCCATGCCGAACCTCTCGCACAAGGCGTGTCGAACAGATGATCATCTTTCGTAAACGCTTCTGCATCCCGACCGAGAGCGGCTACCGAGTGCGTCGGATGCCATGAACGAACCACGCCAGGGCGTTTGCGGAAAAGCTCTGGCAAAATGCCGACGCAGCATGGCGATGATTCCACGTGGAACATTGGGTTACTCGCATTGATCGTGGACCACGTATGCGTGGGCAAAACGAGCAGTCCCTCTTTCATGTATTCGGTTAACGCATCAAGTACCGTGTCGGCTCCGCCCTCGACTTCACCTATGCTTTTCATGGAAGAATGCATGAGCAACGTGCCCTTGCCGTCGATGCCGAGCTGTTGGAGCTGCTGAAGCAAGCTTGCTTGAGTATGCATAACTATCAATACCTCCTTTTAAGTATTATAAAAGAAAACCGTTGACCGTTGTACAATGGAAGGATAAATTATCCAACCACATAAGAAAGGGCCGGAGGGTTGCCTCCGGCCGCTTCATAAGAAATCGTATGCGTGAATGATGGCCAAATTACTTAATGACCACGTACTCCAAATTAACCAGTTTGGCATAGGTCACGATTTGATCTGTCGTCAAATTCAGGGATACCACGGTATGATGACCGCCGCCATTTTCGATCCAGGCTTTGACCCCATCCTGGAAGTTCGGCTTCACGTTCCAAAGTACGCGGGCCACCGGCAGTTTTGGAGCCGGAACCGTCGGTTCGAAGGCAGAGACTTCGTTAATCAACAATTTGTAGTGTGTCCCGAAGTCAGCCATGGAAACAACTACGCCTTCGCCGGCTTTACCGTCAAATACGAGACGTGCCGGATCTTCGCGATCGCCAATCCCAAGTGGGGACACGATGATTTTCGGCTTGTTGCTCGCCAGCGTCGGATCAACTTCAAGCATGTGGGATTGCAGAATCGCTTCCTGACCTGCTGCCATCTCGTAGGTGTAGTCTTCCATGAAACCGGTGTTTTCGTTATGAGCCATCACTTTCAGCAAACGGTCAAGCGCAGCCGTTTTCCAGTCGCCTTCGCCGGCGAATCCGTAGCCTTGGGCCATCAAACGTTGAACGGCCAGACCCGGTAGCTGCTTCATGCCGTGCAGATCTTCGAAGTTTGTCGTGAAAGCGGTGTATCCGCCATCATCCAAGAAACGTTTGATCGCGATCTCGTAGCTCGCTTGCACGCGCACGCTGGCTTCCCAATCTTCTTTACTGTACGTGCCGTAGTCGAATTCATACAGCTCTGCATACTCGCTCATCAGATCGTCGATCTCTTGCTCGGACACAGCATTCACGTACTGCACGAGGTCGCCGATGCCGAAGTAGTCCACGGTCCAGCCGAACTGGATTTGGGCCTCCACTTTGTCGCCTTCCGTAACGCCCACGTTGCGCATGTTGTCGCCGAACCGAGCCACTTTAATGTTGAAGCTTTCGTTATAAGCAACGGCTACGTCCATCCAATCCGCGACTTGCTTCTGCACTTCAGGACGCTCCCAGTAGCCAACGACGATTTTATTTTGTTTTTTCAGGCGGGCATTGATGAATCCATACTCGCGGTCGCCATGCGCCGCTTGGTTCAAGTTCATGAAGTCCATGTCGATCGTCGCCCAAGGGATGCTCTCATTGAATTGGGTTGCCAGATGGAGCAGCGGCTTTTGCAGCAATTTCGTGCCGCGGATCCACATTTTCGCCGGGGAGAACGTATGCATCCACGTGATTACGCCCGCCACCTCGTCGCGATAGTTGACTTCTTTCATGATGCTTGTGATTTTGTCCGCGCTGACGGCCAGATCCTGCAATACGAGCGGGTATGGCAGAACGCCGCTTGCGTTCAGGGCATCCGCGATTTTTTGTGCATTCGCTTTAACCTCGCCCAGCGCCTCATCCCCGTACAGATGCTGCGAACCTACGACGAACCAAAATTCTTTAGCTGCTGTTGCTGTCATATCGATCATCCTCTTTTCCATGGTTTATGTTTTTCAAACATTGTTCCGCTTGTGCTGATGTCCGATTTATTTCTGCCCGTAATAGGCGTCTTTGCCGTGTTTGCGCAAATAGTGTTTATCCAGGATGCCTTGCGGCAGCTCCTTCGCAAAGTTGTTCAATTGACGGGCGTACAGATTCATTTTGCACACTTCCTCCAGCACGACACTGTTCACGACCGCCGACTTGGCATCTTTGCCCCAAGTAAACGGTGCATGGCCATGAAGCAGTACCGCCGGGATCGCCATAACGTCCAAACCGCGTTGTTCGAACGTTTCAATGATGACGCGGCCTGTTTCGGCTTCGTATCCGCGGTCGATTTCCTCCTGGTTCAAAAAGCGTGCGCAAGGCACGGGGCCATAGAACGTGTCCGCATGCGTCGTACCCATCACCGGCACATCCAGTCCGGCTTGCGCCCAGATCGTTGCCCATGTGGAGTGGGTGTGCACGATACCGCCGATCTCCGAGTAATGCTTATACAATACGGCATGCGTCGCCGTATCGGAGGAAGGTCTCATCTCGCCTTCCACCACGTTGCCGTCGAGATCGACAACGACCATGTCGCTTGGTTTCATTTTGTCATAGCTGACGCCGCTCGGTTTGATGACGAACAGACCGCTTTCCCGGTCGATCGCGCTGACATTGCCCCAAGTGAATTTGACAAGGCCGTGCTTCGGCAATTCCAGATTCGCCTCGTAGACTTCCTGTTTCAGTTGTTCCAACATGTTAGTCCCTCCCGTTCTCTACCAGATGGTCGACGGCGGCCTGCTCGATGGCCAATCCCTTCCGGTAGCGCTCGATAAATGCTTCGAATCCTTTGACGTCGGATGCATCCGGCGCAACTTCCTCTCCAGAAACATCGCTGAACACTTTCTGCTCAAGGAAGACGTCCAGGCTCTCTTCTTGATCCTTGTTGATCAGGTAGGAAGCCAGGAGCGCCATGCCCCATGCTCCGCCTTCGCCTGCGGTGGACATGACCGATACCGGCACGTTCATGGCCGCAGCCACGATGCGTTGTCCGACGACAGGCGTTTTAAACAGCCCGCCATGGGCCAAAATGCTATCAATGGCCACATTCTCGTTCTTCGTCAAAATGTCCATCCCGATCTTCAGCGCGCCAAAGGCGGTAAAGAGGTGCGTGCGCATAAAGTTCGCCAGGTTGAAGCGGCTTTCGGGCGAACGGACGAACAACGGACGGCCTTTGTCGATGCCCGTGATGTTCTCGCCGGAATAGTACCCGTAACTCAACAAACCGCCGCCATCCGGCTCTGCTTCAAGCGCCTTGTTGAACAGGACGCTGAACAGCTTGCCGGTATCGGCTTCGAATCCCATCGCTTCCGAAAATTCGCGGAACAAGCCGATCCATGCGTTGATGTCGCTCGAGCAGTTGTTTGCATGCACCATGCCCACAGGGCTGCCGTCCGGCGTCGTGACCATATCGATCTCGGGATATACTTTGGACAGCTCCTTCTCCAATACGATCATCGCAAATACGGACGTGCCGACCGAGATGTTACCCGTGCGCTTTCTCACGCTGTTCGTCGCAACCATGCCGGTTCCGGCATCGCCTTCCGGAGGACAGAGCGGAATGCCTGCCTGCAAATCCCCCGATGGATCGAGCAGCTTGGCGCCCTCCTCGGTCAAGTCGCCTGCACGTTCTCCGGCGAGATAAACTTTGGGAAGCAGATCCTCGACCTTCCATGGATATCCTTTGGCAGCAATCAGCTCGCTGAATTGCTTGATCATGGATGGATGATAGTCATGCGAGGCCTCGTCGATCGGGAAAATCCCCGAAGCATCGCCGATGCCGATCGCTTTGCTGCCCGTTAACAGCCAGTGGATGTATCCGGCAAGCGTGGTCAGGAAATCAATGCGAGGCACATGTTCTTCCCCGTTCAGGATGGCTTGGTACAAGTGGGCAATGCTCCAGCGTTCTGGAATGTTGAACCGGAACAGCTCGGTCAACTCTTTCGCTGCGGCGCCGGTCGTGGCGTTCCGCCATGTCCGGAACGGCACCAGCAGCTCGCCTTTGTTATCGAACGCCATATATCCGTGCATCATGGCGGAAAATCCGATGGAACCTACGGTCCGCAGGATCACTCCATACTTTTGCTCGACCTCTTGCTTCATTTCGCGATAGGCCGTCTGCATGCCGGCGATGATATCTTCCTGGCTGTATGTCCAATATCCGTCTTTCAGGAGATTCTCCCATTCGTAGCTTCCGGACGCGACGGTTTCAAAACGCTCGTTGATCAACACGGCCTTGATCCGCGTAGATCCAAATTCGATCCCAAGCGAAGTCGCTCCCTTGGCAATCGCTTCTTTCATGTCCAAATGACTCATGATCACGGTTGTCCCCTCTCTGATCGCAAGTTTTAAATCCGAAGGATGGCATCGCTAAAAAGCGCAAAAAATATATTGAATTCATGAATTCGTATCGAAAATAAGCGGCCTTTTACTCGAAGAACTTTTTCGTCCCCTTCAAGAAGGCGCTTTCTCCAACTGACAGCCTTAGTATATTTTTTGTACGTACATTTGTCAATAAAATATAATAGTTATACCTACATAGTCCGTGAAAATTGCCGCAATAGTGGACTATCCTTACATTTACCAGGCTATACTGTTAAGTACACATCCCTGTTTCACCCGCAATTTGTACGGTTCATTTCGAAAATATGTACCTTTCGTTCCCATCCCGCCGCAATCATGATAAAATATGTACGTACAACTATTTCGATAACGACTTTTTATATATGAAACGACAATGAAAGAAGTGGATGACGTGAAGCCAAAGTATCAAATCATCATCGATGACATCAAAAGCGATATCCTCGCCGGGACATACAACGTGGGAGAACAAATCCCGACCGAGTCGGCGTTGCAGGAGAGCTATAACGTAAGCCGCCAGACCGTACGGAAAGCCATTTTGGAGCTGTCGAACGAAGGTTTTCTGCGAAGCGAAAAGGGCTCGGGGACCTATGTAAGCAACCAATACAGGCTGCGGTCCGGCGGCCACGCCTCGAAAAGAACGATCGGTGTCATCACGACTTATATCTCGGATTACATCTTCCCTTCCATCATCCGCGGCATTGAAAGCCGATTGAATGAAGACAACTATTCGCTGCTGCTTGCCAGCACCAACAATGATGTCGCCCAGGAGAAAAAGGCGCTTGAAATGATGCTGTCCTACGGCGTGGACGGTCTCATTGTCGAGCCTACCAAGAGCAATTTATACAACCCTAATATCGCGTACTATCTTTCTTTTAAAGAACAGGACGTGCCGTTTACGATGATTAATGCCTATTATGAGGAGCTGGAGGTGCCCTTCTTCTGTCTGGATGACGTGCAGTCCAGCTATCTCGCCACGCGGGAACTGATCGCCAAGGGCCACGCCCAGATCGGCATTATCGCGAAAATGGACGATTTGCAGGGGAAATACCGGATGAAGGGATATATCAAGGCCCTGGGAGAAGCCAAATTGCGTTTTCATCCCGAGCAGGTGCTTTCGTTCGATACCGCATCCAAACCGGATCTATCGACCAGTCTGGAAACGTACTTAAGCGAAAACAGGGACGTTCTGACCGCCATTGTCTGTTACAACGACGAAGTGGGGCTGGAGGTGGTTCATACTTGCCGCAAACTTGGCATTTCGATCCCTGACGAGCTTTCCATCATCGGCCAGGACAACTCGTATATCGCCAAAAACGCCAACATCAAGCTCACGACGCTGACCCATCCCCAAGAGCAGATGGGACGCGACGCCGCAGACTGGATCATCAAAACACTGCAAGGCAAGAAAGACTTGGCCGCCCATACCTATTATCAGCCTGTGCTGGTCGAAGGGGAAACCGTTAAGGAAATCGAAGTGGAGTAACGCAGTGGCAAACGCCAAGGCGGATGAGTGGCAGAAAGCATGCATGATTGGTTGCGATCTGCAAGGGTGTACCCCGCACTGCATGATACATTGGGATTCAGAGGGAGGGAAGCGGAATGGCATGGTTTGGACGGCAGCATCGACAAGCTCGTTCAGTCCACCGGACAGTTTGGCGAAACGGCAACCGAGCTTTGTCTGGTCAATGCCATTTGCGATTACCGTGAAGTGGAAGGCGAACATACCTTTCCGTATATGCTGTTCGCCCACAAAACCGACAATGACGGAGATCTCTGGGAGATCTCCTTTTTGGTTGGTTATGGGCGGCTCCCCTTTGCTGCAGGAAATTGAATCGTAACCGTGGTGCCACGCCCTTTCGCACTGTTATAGCGAATCTTTCCATCATATTTTTCCACGATGTTAAAACAGATCATCAATCCCAAGCCGGTTCCGCTGCTTTTCAACGAATAATAGGGCGTGCCCAGCGACCTTACCTCATCTTCGGACATTCCACTTCCTTCATCCATGACTTTAATCTCAATGAATTCATGCTCTCTCTTTGCCATCACCGCAACCGATTGTCCTGCATCGGAAGCTTCCAACGCATTTTTGATCACATTCATGAGCAGCTGCTTGAATTCGATTTCGTTGATGAAAATCAAGCAATCTTCCTCCGCTTGGATACGGAGGTGTTTGTCGGACAGCATCGCGTAGGAGCCGATCAGCCCCTCAACGCTCTCCACGACATCCTTTACATTTACCTCCTCCGGACGCTGGTCTACACTGGGCTTCGACAAGGTCAGAAATTGGGAAGTAATATGTTCCACCGTATTCAGTTCATCGATCATCAATTGAAATTTGTTCTTGGTTGACTCGGAGAATGAAGGGTCCTCTTTAAAAAACTGCAAGAACCCCCGGACTACCGTAACCGGGTTGCGAATTTCATGGGCAACGGCGGCCGTCAAATGCGCGACCATTTTCAGCCGCTCGGATTGTTGCAATTGTTCGTAATAGTGCTGCTGTTTCCGCATCCTCACGAAGGAGAGATGAAAGATCAGGAACATTAATAGTTGAATCGCCACGATGTTGATCAGATTGCCCACCACGTCCTGGTGCAAGTAGGCATAGGCATTGCGCTGATCCACCAAAAGGATGTACGAGAACGTGAAGGCGATTAAAATGCCGTTGACCGTGAACGAGAAATAGAACAGCTTGGAATCAAAAAACAGGATCGATAATGCGGGAAAGAGAGAAATGAAAATATACGTGGTCCACGTCTCCGGATACATAAAGAACAGGGTGTAGAAATAAGCAAACCCCGCCAGAATGATCACTTTTCGAAAAAAATGGGTCTCGCGCCTGGGATACATCCATAAACATGCCGATATTCCTGCTACGCACAACAAATGGATGATGTATCCGAGGTTAATCTCCTCCAGCTCGGTCGTAGACAGAATCAATCCGCCGAACATCAGCACGATGACGACAGACATGATGATATAATATGTTTTGCGGTTCACTTGACTGTAAAATTCCTTCATGAATTCACCACTTAACCCTTTTATTGATGTCCTTCCTTTGCAATGAATGAAAAGATCATCCATATAGCCCAGTTTCATCTTTGGTTGTGTACAATATAACAAGCTTTTTATTATTATGTAATTTTAATTTTTCCACAGCTGGGCAGGAAATACAGGGAGTTGCCATGAACCTCTTTATTATTACGAGTTTTCAGGAGGTTGTTACGTGCAAAAGGCATGGGGCGGGCATTCCGTGTCCACTACAGCCGATAGTTCCATTGAAGACTACTATGCCTTAAATTTTGGAAAAGAGGCTTTGGATTATCCGCAACCTTTAACGATTGCGATCGATCAATACTGGAATCCGATCATGGATTCGCAGTCTGTTGAACTGATTTCGAACTAAGAAAACATGTAACACAACAGAAAGGCATGATGGGGGGATTAATCTCTCATTCATGCCTTTTTCGGGTGCGCCGATAAGCGGCTTCATTCCGATTTCTTTTCTAAAGGATCGTTTTTATATAACTTGCTCATATGTTCAAGATGAGTGGCGCCCCAATCATTTAATGCCTGCAACACGGAGCTTAAACCTCTGCCGTACTCGGAAATGGAATACTCCACCTTCGGAGGAATCTGATTGTACACCTCGCGATGCACGATATCGTTGTATTCCAGCTCTCTTAATTGCTGAGTGAGCATTTTTTTGTTGATATCCGGTATCGCCTTTTGCAGTTCGCTAAACCGCATGGTGCCTTTCGAAATAAGCTGCAGCAAAATGACCGGTTTCCACTTTCCCACCAAAATGTTCAATGCCGATTCGAATTTACAATATTCTTCCATGGAACGCTTCACCCCTTATGTTTCATAAGGTCACTTTTTGTTAACCAGGTTTAGATAAAGTGCCTACTTCCTGAGTCTTGTCGTTAGGCTCTATTATACCTTGTGTAACGAATAAAGTGATCAGGAGGTCTATGTTCATGAATGTTGTATTATGGATAATTCAAGGGGCTGTGGCATTCGGCTTTGTTTACTCCGGGTGGTTGAAGGCGTTTCAGCATGAAAAAGCCAAAGCATCTTGGGGGTGGGTCAAAGACCTCCCCAAAGGTCTCGTCATCATGATCGGATTGGCCGAGTTATTAGGAGCGCTAGGCGTTATCCTGCCTCAGGCCACGAATATTTGGCCTGTTCTGACGCCAATCGCCGCGACTGCGCTGGCAATCATCGTTCTTTTGGGCGCTCTGCTGCACATTACACGCAAGGAATATCGGGAGATCGGCGTGAACGTCGTCTTTTTCGTCCTGGCTGCATGGGTTGCCATCGGTCGTTTTTTAGAATGATATGCCCTTCTGATGGCGAAAAGCATCGTATGAGCAGCGCTTTGATTGTTTTTACTGCGCTTTAATGGTAATCTGAACCATAGAGATGCAAACAAAGGAGCATATACCTTACCATGTGGACTACGCTGTAGAGATTACGAATTCAAAAGGATGCCACGAATTATGGGTGAATACACTCGTTGATTTGGCATGCTTGGAATTCATCTTGCAGGGTATGCAGGAAAGGTGCATCATACACCCATTCTGCGGATACCTGACGGTATCTGCTTTTTATTTTTTGGGAAACCGCGTCTCTATGATTCTTGCCTGCTTATCCTCCAACCACGAAGGAGGAACTTGATTATGCAATCGAAATTAGTGCTCATCGAAGGGCTGCCTGGTTTCGGCAAAACGACAACGGCTGGGCTCGTCCATGAAATTTTAGCGGAAATGAACGTTGCATCCCGATTGTTTCTGGAAGGCAATTTGGATCATCCTGCCGATTATGATGGCGTTGCCTTTTTTATAGAGCATGAATTCATTGAATTGCTGCGTTCATATGGACCATTTCAAGATCTATTGAGCGATCACGCTATTCGAGAGGGTCATCATTACTTTTTGGAATATCGAAAAATGCAAAATAAATTCGGTGAGAGCTTGCCCGATGAATGGATGAAATCCATTTTCAAACACGATATCTACGAGCTGCCATTTGAACAGAACAGAAAGCTGATCACGGATCGGTGGAAGAGGTTTGCCGAGAGCGCGTGGGCCGGCCCCGATCCCTTTGTGTTTGATTGCTGTTTCATCCAAGTAACGATCGGGATGATTAAGCATCATGCAAAGAAAGAAGACGTAATGGGCTATGTTACGCAACTGGCGCACATCGTGGAACGTTTGAATCCATTATTGATTTACGTGGAACAGCAGGATTTGGGTTGTTCTTTCAAGAAGGCCATACAAGAACGGCCGCGGGAATGGTCCGAGGGGTTTATCGATTATTACACGAACCAAGGCTACGGCAAACGTCATAACCTCACAGGCCTGGAAGGCACGTTAGAGGTCCTTGAAGCACGGCGTGAACTGGAACAGGACATATTCGCCGGCTTACATATAGCCAAGAGAAAGGTCGACAACTCGTCCTATGGCATGGAGGAATACAAACACGTTTTACGCGGGATTTTGGTGGAACATTTTCATGGATAAATGATGTTTCCGTACTTGATGTTGAGGCAAAACGTAGGGCCATCCTTTAGAGGACGGCTCTTTGTTTGAGAAGCGGATAATTTCATCGCCTCCTTGTTGTACGTATACTGCTTGAAGGAATATGGCAGGTAGGTTTGCATATGTAAAATGGTTATATATTTCCATGTAGTAAATGTCGTTTCTTCTGAAAGCCATCCACTGCTTTGCGCAAAGTTAAAATATTTTCCTCCAGAAACGTTCGATTTTTTTCGATCCCTCTGTTCTTACACCAAACCACTGCACTGAAAGCATCGTAAAAATCATAAAAGGGCAGCACCGTTTCCAGATCCAACATCGGTCGAATCGTTTGATAACCTTCGATGTACGACGCTTTTGTTCCCGGATTGACCTCCCAAATATACCGATTAACCTTCGTAAAATCGATTTCCGAGGATCCGCCGCGAGCGCTCTCGAAGTCGATCATGCCAGCAACCTCGCTGCCATTCACTAATATATTTCCAGGTCTGAAATCCATATGAACAATGCATGGTCCATCAGGATCGGGCAAAGCTGAGAAAACACGATCAAAGTGCAGAACACTTCTTTCGTATAATTCGGGGTCAAGCATTTCTTGGCATGGCTCTTTCCACTTTTCAAAATTGTTTTGGATATGCAGCCGCCAATCATTTGGATCAAAAACTTTAAATCCATCGGTCACATGGCAGCCGTACCCTGGCATGCTGACTTCATGGAGCATGGCATGATGCATCCCGATCTGAAAGGAAAGTTTCTCGTCAATGTTTTCTGTACAGGGCATGCCTTGAATCGCCGAAAGCAGCAATGCTCCAGTCATATGTTCATCCCCAGACCAAAAGTCCAATACTTCAGGAACAGGCAGCACGTCCTTCAACGTTTCAAGCATCTGAAATTCACGAAACAGTTTATTTCGGTTAAACGGAATTTTGACATAAACATGTTCACCGCCAGCAAGCGTAAGTTTGTACACTTCTGAACTAAACGAATCCGGAACGCCGTCGATGCTTAACACGTTCAATTTCATCTTTTCAATGACGTTCATAATGGAACTCATGGGGCACCTCCTGTTTAAATATAGCCTCAAAACGGAAAAGCCCCTTCCGTCTCCAAAGGGGCTGAGTATCGGACTATCCCTCTTGCTCTTCGTCCTGACTAGGCGGAGCCATCAGGCTTTGGACGGCACCCATAAACGGCCGGATGGACTTGATCATGCCATACCCCATCTTTACGACCGGGACGAATCGTTGGATCATGCCAAACAGCCGCATACCGTTGCCAAGTAAGCCTCCAGCCGAAGCCGCACCGCCAAGTCCTCCGAAACCGCCGAACAGCGAACCAATCATGGGCATAAAAGACGAAACCTGCGCGCGCTGTGCCTTGCGCGAATGGGTTGGCATCTTGCGCGTGCTGTTCACCCGTCCCCGGTTCTGCGAACGAGCGCCCTTGCTGCGTGAACCGGTCTTGCGCTTGGAAGAACGTGAACCCTCCCCTGTCGCCTTGTGCGGTAGCGTTCCTCCACCAGTAAGCACTACGCCTCCGTTATTTACGTCAGTTATATAACCGACATATGTCTCGCCACTGTGAAGAGTGACGCAGACAGGCCGATTTTTGTACCGCTTAGCCTTTACGCGTATTGAGTTGGTTTTAGCCATGAAATCTCACCTCGCTCCACTGAAATCTAATTCAGTTTACGCGCTGGGTGGACTACTTGCCTGTGCGAATAGGACATCCGCATGCCGAAATGGCCGGGACAAGAGTAGTTCCGTCCTATCCAACATCATGTTCACAAGCCTCCAAGATATACCCTGCATAACGCAGCGTTTCCTGGTCCTCAACCCGGTCAAGCTTTTTTAAAATCACGGGAATAAACCCCGTCAAATCCTCGGTTTTACTGTACGCGTGCAGAATCCTTAAAGCTTCCAGAAAACCCCCATGCCCATCTGATTGCAATAGTCTCAAAAGATATTCTGAACCTGCACCAAAAGAAGTTTTGCAGATGAGCCGAATGGCTGTGGCGTGATTTTTGGAGCCTTGAGCCGCGATATTTTGCAAAAAACCAAGGGTTTCCTGAGAGACCTTCTTAAACTTGAACATTCCATCAAGCGCCTTAGCCTGGATTTCTTCGTTTGGAGCGGTTTCATAAATCCTGATCAACGCCTTCTCGTCACCCGGCATTCGGCTGCCAAACCACCCGATATCATAATCCAGAATAATTTCATCCAGCCAGCGCTCATACCAGTCCAGAAAGCTGTCCTCATAGACAAAGAAAAAGGGATGATCGGGATGGAAATCGGAAGTGTATACTACTTTCCCCCGGTGTTTTCCTTCAAGTACGAGATACATATCATATTCGCAGCCTTGTGTCCCTATGCACAGCATGCCGCCCAGCACCTTATTACGGGTATCGTCGTATTCCTCATCCGAGATGTCCTCATCCTTGGTCAGAGGTTCAATCAGACCGTTCCATTCCTCCGTAGCCATCCCGGGATACAGCACGGATTTTGCAAGGAGAGCCTGACTTTCGGTATAGGAAGTCGCCTTTTCGATCGAATAGATTCCATAATAGGGTCCGGCGCCTCCATTGCCGACTTCTGTCAAAAACGATGCGAAAGGCTCTGGCAGGTTGACCTGATTACGGGCTTGCCATTCAGCCAGCTCTTTTGCTGTAAGCCTATCCTTCACTCTGTACCGATGTGAGGATGCCCCAAACACGGAGAACGATGTGTCTTTGCACATGGCTTGATTCAGTTTGTCTTTTATGCGCTCCAGCTGCGTTTCTGTATTCCCCAATCCCATCGATCGGCCCCCCGTTAACTAGCCTGTTTTCGTATTCATTTTCCTTTTCCTCTTATTCATCCATTTTAGCATTTGGTTTGGAAACTTGTTTTTCCTTCCAATGTGGCCTGCAGGAATTTTTTCGACTTTTTCAACCGCTTCTGAATCTCTTCAATTTCTTTGATTTTCTGTTCAACCAGCTCTTTCTTTACCTCATACGATAGATTGAGTTGTTGATCGACTAGTGAACGTAACTCTTCTACAGAAAATCCTACGGATAAAAGGGCCTTCACATCCTCTAGAAACTCAACAATATTCTCCGAATAGATCCGATAATTATTTTCATCTCTCTTCACAAAGGTGTCTGGAATCAGGTTTTTACGTTCATAAAATCTCAATGTCGATATAGGCAGGCCCGTTAATTTGGAAACATCATTGATTTTCATCCTATGGCCTCTCTTTATTGGTTTGCTATAAACCTAGGTTCATAGTTCATAATGCGAATATGATAACGAACGACATGTACAATGTCAAAAAAATGGGTCGTTATCCAAAGGAGAGATTCGATGTTTAGCCATATTGTTAATAACGATTTCGCAAGTATAGTCAAGGGACGACGTTCTGTGCGCCATTATGATGAACATATTAAAATATCGAAAGAGGAGCTCAGCGAAATCATCTCGGAAGCTAGTCTGGCTCCATCCTCTGCAAATATGCAGCCATGGCGGATCGTTGTGGTGGATACTCCGGAAGGAAAAGAAAAGCTACGACCTCTGATGCGTTTCAATACCTTACAAAACGATACTTCATCTGCCATGGTAATCATTTTCGGTGACACCCAGAGCTATTTACATGTTGAGGAAATTTACAATACAGCCGTGGAACAAGGAAAAATGCCAGCTGAAGTAAGAGACAGCCAACTTGAGACCATTCTATCGATGTATCCAACTCTCCCCCAACATATCAAAGTTGAAGTTGCAAAGATCGATAGCAGCCTCTTTGCTATGCAGCTCATGTTAGCAGCGCGCGCACATGGGTATGATACGAATCCAATGGCAGGTTTTGAAATGGATCAAGTCGCACAAGCCTTTGATTTGGATGGAAAACGCTATGTTCCCGTCATGGTTATTTCTATAGGTAAAGCCAAGGAGGAAGGGTATGAGTCCGTTCGATTAAGTTCCGACAAGATTACATTCTGGAGATAACGGGCTATTCTAAATCTATTCACTACTTTTTCTTCAAAACAACTCTTCTAAACAGGCTAATGGTGCCCAATCATTTCTCTGAATCTCACATACATTGGAGCATCATATAAGAGGGGTTGATATTGTGGTACGTATCCTTGATAAAGCGGCAGTTCAGCCGCTTAGTCGCTTTAACCCGGCCAAATCGTTTACGATTCGACGTTCCCCGCAAAAATCCGGCATAGCAACGATCCCAATACGGATTCCGGCGAATTCCCAGCCGAACCGGGTAGATTTGGTAGCCTCCATTGGGGTGAGAGGTGTCAAAGGCATTGCTCAAGTTCGCTTTAGAGTCTTCCGCGGCAACAAAGAAATTTTCAACACACAGCAAGGGATCGAATCTACGGGTTCAGAGCAAAATTATATCGTTACTTTCCAGGCTGAGGATCGAAATGTCCCAGCAGGTACGCATGCGTACACAGTCACAGCCGAAAACCGTACTCCAAATACAAGAGTAGATGTCGTAGGACCCATATCATTTAGCGGGTTAGCGGTTAAAACCAGAAACTAACACCGCCTCTGATCCCCGACCTAGCTCTCAATATCTTTCTGCTGCTTAAGATGGTTCGAGCAGGAAAAGCAAAAACAGTGCGCCTCGATAGAAGGTGCACTGTTTTTGCTTTTCCTGCTCATTGGGGTATGGTTCAGCTTAGTCCAATTACCTCATCACTAAACTCTTTGGGAGAGTTCAAGCTCCACTGAATGCTGGCTCCGATAATCGAATAACAGCCGCTGCATCTTTTCAACGGTGCCGTCTCGATGGGGAACATGAATGGAAACAGTCAAATTGGAATCGTTTAAATACTGAAACGAAACCATGTCAAAATTCAATGTCCCGAGATTCGGACATTGGAGTGCCTTTGGGGCATCGATGGCATCCAGAACCTCATAGGATTCCCAGAATTCCCGAAACTCGCTGCTGGCTTCGCACAGCGCCTCGAACTGCTCTGACCACCAAGGGTCATCTACGTGCCTGGCGTACCCGGCATGGAACTTGGCGGCGATCCTCCGGGCATGCAGCTCCCATTGGTCCCCCTTGATGTAGCGAAAACGGGGAGAAGTAAACGTCATCCAGACAAAATTCCGTTCCCGTTCAGACATCGCCGCAAGGTTCCCGTTCAGCGCGCAATAGGCTTCATTCCATGCAATAATGTTCATGCGCTCATCCATGACATTCGCCGGAGATACGTTTTGGCTATCCAAAAAACGTTGAAGTTCCGGTGTTGCCTTAGAGGTTTTCCATGTTTCGTTCAAAGGCAGCTGCTTGCGGGCAAGGTAAAACAGATGCCTGCGTTCCGATTCATTCAACCGCAGCACTTCGGCTATTCGATCAAGAACCTCAGCCGACACATTGATATGACGCCCTTGTTCCAAATAGGTATACCAATCCAAGCCCACATCTGCCAACATCGCCACTTCGCTGCGGCGAAGTCCGGGTGTCCGTCTGCGTCTGGTCTCCGGTAATCCAATCTGCTCCGGAGTAATCCGTTCCCGGCGCATGCGTAAAAAGTGAGACAACTCCTCATAACGGTCCAAGCTGTACGTCATGATCCCTCTCCCCTCCTTCGAATTCATGAACGTAGGATTCCCCATCCTACGATAACCAGATCTCTTCCTAGCCTCTTCAGGTCCATTTATACTCAGTTTATGTCTTCCTTCGGGAGAATAGCAAGAATGGAAAAGACATCGTACATCGGCTATCTAGGCGAAAACTGCAAAGTCAAATATAACCAGAATTTGAGGAGGGAAAAGGATGTTTGAGCATATCGTGCTTTTGAAATTTAAGCCCCATGTCTCCAACAGCGAGAAAGAAGAAGCGGTAAACCGCGCTCACGACTTCAAAGGAAGCATTCCGGGGATCATCGATCTTAGCGCGGGGATTAATGTTACGGAGGAAACAGAGCACGTTCAGGGCTATACGCTGGGAATCAGAGTTACCTTTGAGAATCAGCAGGCTTGCCGGGATTATATTCAGCACCCCCTGCATCAACGTTTATTGCAATCCATCGGACCGCTAGTTGAGGGCATCGTCGTTATGGATTATCCGGTTGCTTAGACCGAAGAAATGGAAAACAAGCGGCGGTCGCCTCCGGCAGGTGACCGCTTCAATTTTGATGGCTGTTGAAACATTTCTCTATCTCGCCCTCTTTGATAAGGTTCAACTGTTCTTTGTGATAAAGCATTGGGACAATTCTTAATTACAAAATTACTGATTTAGTTCTACCCTCTAGGTAAATTCGTTATAATAAACATAATTCAGGTCGTAATCATTTTGTAGAGGTGTTAGGATGAATAGTTTTGTAAAGTTCTTATTCATTGTTATTGCTCCAACTCTTGCGTTAGCTGCAACATCCCATGGTACACTAATACTGGATAAACCTTTTAAAATCGAAAATGAATTTATTAAATTAGATACTACTTGGGCAACAGTTATTTTAATACTTTATGTTGCTATTTCATCTGCATTCTTTATATATTCACGTGTAATGGAGATTCTGAATGAAAAGAAAGAACAAATTAATTCTTTAATTTTAGAAAATACTGAGCATAAAAGAAATCTCCAAGACAATGCAAGCGGACTTTGGAGAGAACTTAAATACTTAAATAAGTACAAACAAAACGAAATATTAGCAAATATAATGGAAATATTCACAAAGAACAACACACCAGTGGTTTCCGTTCAAATGTATGAATACTTTATTAATAAAAGTAACCTTCTCGGAGTAACTGAAGTTAAAATTAATCATACTGTTGGAGTTGCTAAAGAAGGGCAAAATCAAAATGCAATTTTGCAATCGTATTATTCCATCCCGACCTATATTCTTAATGCTTTTTATAAGGCAAGAGCTACTGCTGAACTGGGTTATCGAAACTTAGCTAGAGCTCTACATCGCTTTGCTGTAAGGTATACAAGACAATTAAACTCACGAACAAGAAGTGCTTTGAAAAAACAAGATGTCTTTTTACTGGCATTACTAATTCTTGCTCTAGAGAAATTAGACCTCTATGACGACCTGAGGATTACTGAGCACGATGATACCCTCCACAAACTTCAAAAAAATGGAATACTAAGGGGTATCATTGATAATGGAGAATATTACACGTTTACATATAAATCATCTGAAAATATGAATAATGAAAAAGTTACACGGACATATTTAACTAAGAAAATAACCATAAACGGATTACAATGCATATTTGTAATCACAGCGGACATTCAGGACCAACAAATTAATTTACATCAATTAGGCAATCAGTTTACTGAGCTTTTGGTTGCCAGTGACCTAAAAGTTGAATATACTTAAATTAAGGTGAAACAGGAGGTGGCATTGATGAGTTTAAAATTAACGGATCAACAAAAAGCACTTATAAAAAAAGATCTCATTAACGCTGGTGCAATTCAAAGGGAAAAGCCTCTGACTCCCCGTGATTCTTATTATTCAAAAAGTATAGGTAAAACAAATACTACCCCAGCAAAGGTTAGAATATAGGTGTTTTAATAGCCAGAGACGGCACTTACGTGCTGTCTCTTCTTTATTTTAGTCAGAAATTCTCCACATAGATCTCTCTCCCTCCGCCTTACCTGTACTTGTCATACAGCTCTCCGTAACGGGTCAATCAGCAAATGGCTAAAAGGAACTGCCGTAGTCAGCTCCTTGTTTTAATTCGGTTTGGTGTGCCTATTGTCATTTTCTGACCTGTTTTCCTACTGGAATACTCTGAGCAAAACGAAACACATTATGAGGTTCGTACTTTCGCTTCACCTGCTTCAATCTCCCAAAGTTCACACCATAATACGTGGACCAGTTCTTAATCTGCAGATCAGGAAAATTCACATAGTCTCCTTTAACAAAGGGACACAACGCTCTACGGAATCTTTTCACCCACTGAATATTCCGCTTTTGCTCCCTATCGTTTCTCTAACGGGCTGACAGTTCGTAGATTGTCT
Organism: Paenibacillus sp. FSL W8-0426; assembly: GCF_037969725.1. Classification (NCBI taxonomy): domain Bacteria; kingdom Bacillati; phylum Bacillota; class Bacilli; order Caryophanales; family Paenibacillaceae; genus Paenibacillus; species Paenibacillus sp. FSL W8-0426. Next base: position 6,792,320 of record NZ_CP150203.1, read on the forward strand.
CCGCCTTCCGATGAGGATAAGCCGTTGAAGTAGGCGATACCCGACTTACCGCGCTTCCTGCACCACCTAGGCTCTGACTCCACACGCTAGAATGTTTGTTGGGCGCTTTGGCTAAAAAGTCACGTATAATTCGTACTCCTTCCAGCGGCAAAGGTCGGAACCCATAGGCTCCGGTTATTTTAAACTTTGGTTCCAAATTCAGGTCCGATTCGGCAAAGAATTTGGTTGCTTCAATAAAAGGAACTGTCTTCACCATCACCATCACCTTCACCGGAGTGCCTGCTCGTAAGAGCGGTCTAATCCATCGCCGCAGCTCCCCTGCACCGCCAAGCAATTCCCGGTAGATACAATGGTTCCTACCTGCTTGGCCGCCACCTCAATGGTTGAGGTTAAGCGGTTCGTGACCGATGGGGCCCAGCGTTGCCAAGCCGGCAACACCTTCTCAAGATCACTCCATTTCCACGTAATGCTATATATAGAAACCGATGAAATCGGTCTAACCCGAAATGTATATTCTGTAGTAACCCCAAAGTTCCCTCCCCCTCCGCCTCGTGATGCCCACAACAGATCGGAATGTTTCTTTCGGTTTGCCACAATCGTCTTTGCCCCATACCGCCCCGAAACTACGACCATCTTTACTTGTTTCAAGTTATCGCACGTAAGCCCATATTTGCGGGAAAGCAGTCCAATGCCACCTCCCAGAGTAAGCCCAGCTACCCCTACGTCGGGCGCGGTCCCCGCCGGAATTGTCACACGCTTATTCCACAGCTTTTTGTACACCCGGGCAAGTGGATTTCCCGTTTGCACAATGGCCACTCTATTTTTTCGATCAACCTTAACTTTATTCATCTCGCTCACATCGATAATAATACCGCCATTTACAGCTGAAAAGCCTTCATAGCTATGGCGTCCGCTGCGCACTCGCAGCCGTATGCCCCGCTCACGAGCCCATTTGACAGCGTTGATCACACCTGGGTTCGCTGGCAAAAAACAATGACTCTTGGAAATTTGGAGAAGCGCCTATTGTACTCCATTCTGGCCGTATTGTATGACGGATTGCCCGGAATTACGATCCTACCGGTTAATCGTGTACTTTTCTTTTTCAACTTTCGTGCCATCTACTTTACACCATCCCTGCTCATGACATAAGCCTTCCTCATCAGCTTATTCCTATGTTAGTGACACCCGTCCTAGTAACGGCAAACGCCCAGTTCCTTCCAGACATGATTGGAGACTCTCCATGTCCCCTGCTCAGGTAAATGCTTAAAAATTTCGCGGTTACTTGTGATACGGTTCAGCTTAACTTCTGCAAGGCGGAATGTACAACAAAGAAGCACACCGAAATTGGTATGCTTCTTGTTATTTATTTTATAAATTCATGAGACATTTGAATAAGTTTTCCAATTTCTTCAAACCCATTAACTACAATTCGACTTTTCGAATCAGCGTTTTTTTTAATCCATTGTTCAAATTGAGGATTGTTAAAAAGAACACTCCTGTAATTTGTACCATATACATTAAACTCAAAAGATACAATTAGCTTCGTGTAATAAGCAATCCTAAACAAAAACTTATCTGATGCAGCTTTTTCTTCATCCTTATAATAAAATTGAATATTTGATGTGTAGGTAAAACTATGGTTACTAGAATCATAAATATCCTGTATCCATTTTTGGACAAATTCTTTAGCAGGTCTGTCGTCTTCATTTATTTTTGTATAAAACTTCTGTAATGAAACTCGTTGATATCGTGTTAAGGAACCGATAAGAGATATATCAAACTCATTCTCAACTGGCCCTCTTGTATATTGGGAAATATTCTGGTTCTTCTTTTCCAAATTTTCAATTACCAAAGAATATAATGATCTTATATCATTGGGACTCTTAAATATATTAACAGGTGACTTTTCTAGTTCAGATGCAATTGGTATAATCTCTTCAACTATATCTAATATATTTGCCTTCAAAGATTCAATATTCTGTATGTTCTCTATACCAATTTCATATTTACTGATGTTATTGGAACCTATCAGATCAAATACTACCTTACTAATTAATTCCTTACCATGAACTAATATCGCTTTCTTCTCATCAGTAACCTCATTTATGAGAACTCTTATTCCATCATCTACCATCCTTTGGAAAAACACACAATTCCACACGTAGTACCCTGTAACACTAGGATTATAAAGCTTTTTATACCGTGCGTGGTTAAGGTCAGAATATATTAGCCCAATTTCTCGACTAACTAATATTGTAGCCTCAATATCCTTTGCAAATGATAGAGCCCTCGTTGCTTCTCTAAGAGAAAAGCTATCTCTAGAGATTACTTCATCCTCTTCACCACGCATTAAATGATACGTTATCCCTTCGAATTGAAGAGTTCTCTCAATCTTTTTCTGTACCTCATCAAGAACTACAAAATCTCTATTTTCGATCCTATTTTGTCTATTATTTTTACTAGTAACCTCTGCAGCAAATTTATCATCTAAGTATTGTTCGCCTTCTTCGTCCGATCTTTGCATTGATATAATCCTAAAGGGAAGGTAGACTTGACCAAGCTTTTCTTTACTCTCGAGCGATGACTGACCAAATTTACCAATAACCCCCACTGTTTGAGCTCCATTAACTATACTGATACCTTTACATTCAAATACTCCCATGTCTCTCGAATTACCAAAAACTCTCTTCTTGTCGACTTCCTCGCATACTAAAGTAATGCCATTATTGTAGTACCAAAACAACTCTGGCTCTGTTTCTAGAGTGTCATTCATCTCATTATTTATGTCAGTATTCCCCAACAGTCTTCGAAGGTTATACTCATAGAGGGAATTCCCATAATTTTCCCACCATTCGCAAAGTTGGTCTGCTGAAATTTGTCCATAAAAAGCTTCCATCTCGCCTTCATAGCGTCCCCATTGTTTCAATTGAACTTCAACGTCAATATTCCGTGAGGTATTCGAACTACCTATAGCACTATAAACACGTTTTTGATTAAGAATTTCTAGATCAGCAACTGCTCTAAAATCATTAAGCTCCGCAAGCAGATCGTCAAACTCACGTCTTGAGTGCTGAGACAAATTAATTGCAGTATATACTAGAACGATTTTAAATTTAACTTTACTTTTATTTAAGGCTTCAGTTATCTCGTCTTTAAGAGCATTTACCTTAGCATTAAATTTGAAATATTTTAAGGCTATCAAATCCTTAATACCGACTATAAACTTTGTAATTTCGCCTAAATCAGGCTCAGAGTCCCCATTTCCATTAAATTTAGACTGCACAAAACATAATTCGTTGGTATCCCTATTATAGTAAATCAAGTCAATTCCATTATCATCTGGACCATCAACTAAATATTTCACCACTTCATTCTTATCTGCTTGAGGATAGAGAATGTTTATACTATATGCAGCTAAAGCCTTTGAAAGAAAATTTTTCTCAATTTCCTCTTCTCTAGTAGAGGGAATACTACCCATATTTATGATTCCATCGTAGTGTTCATGTAACTTCCGCTTAATTTGGTTAACTTCGAGAATACCCAATGTTTTCATCCCCCTTGGAAATTGGAAATATTATTTCTTACATTTTGAATGTTCTGCGAAGTATACCTTATGGTATACAGTTCCCAGTTTATAAAACTGGTCCGTTTCGAACTCCCTGCTAAACGTGAGTAGAGCCACTGGTAGATTGCACCAAGGAAATAAAGGATCTCCCCTCTTCTACGTCCTTCTGTAATCTGCCTGATGGCCAGGCTTGGTCCGGTTCTCTTTGGTCTCCTGGGCAATCTTAGCAATTCATTACCCGATGAGTCAATGGACGTTTAAAGCTGATGAATCTCCACTTGTGCAGGTTAAAAGATTACCCCAGCTGCCACGATAGTTATTTCTATAATTTATATTTATTTTTTTCCCAATCAAGTATATTTTTTACTAATGTTAAGACCATAGCGTGATCCTCTTTAGGCCGAGAGTAAAGTATTTCAACCAGTTGTCTTATTTCATCCGGCTGATGAATTGGGTCTATACAATAAAACAGTTCTTCAAAAGAAACATTAAGACCAGTAGCAATTTTATTGAGACTTTCAATTGTTATATTTTTCTCCCCACGTTCTACTTGACCAATATAATTGTTATGTAGACCAGATCGTTCTGCCAAAATATCTTGGCTTATATTCTGTTGTTTACGTAACTGTCTGATTCTTACACCTATTCGAAAAATTAAATCGTTCATAGTTCACCTCAATTAGAACATATATAAATATTTCAATCAAATAAACAATCTATAAATGTTTATTGACATAAAATAAACATTTATAGATAATAATATTATTAGATAAAGTACTCCTTGACTTTTTTTTGCTTTTTTAACCTTTTGCAACTACAATTGCTTATTCATATAGTTTGGATTAGTGTTAATGTACTGGAGGAGTAAAATGAAAGAGCAACTTTTTTCTATACTAAGCTTGAATAATCGAGAAGATGTTAGGATATTTGCCAAAAAAATAGGTGTTAGTGTTACTGAACTTGCTTATTATAATGATAATTGCATTTATCCAGATTACAACATAATAAAAAAAATACTTAATTATAATCAAAATCTTACAGAGTTTGAGCTAAAGATACGTTTAGGCCATATCGACTCGGAAATATTAAGTTACTTACAAAAAAATGTTAAGAAAATTAGCTCGCTTTGCAATCCTGTCGCTAAAGAAACAAATGCTAGAAGGAAACTTCCCCAAGCCCAATTTAGTACTTCTTTAGGCAAGCTATTTAAGGCCGACTGTCTAGAAGTTATGGGAAATTTACCTGATGAATCTGTAGATCTAGTTTTCGCAGATCCACCCTTTAACTTAAAAAAGGAATATGAATCCGGTGTAAATGATGGATTAAGCAAAACCAGCTATTTAAATTGGTCTGAAAAATGGATTACTGAGAGTATTAGAATTCTTAAAAAGGGTGGCTCCTTATTTATATGGAACTTACCTTCATGGAATACTTATACCGCTGAAATATTGAATAAGTATTTAAGTTTAAGACATTGGATAGCTGTTGATATAAAATATAGCTTACCAATTCCTAACAAGCTTTACCCATCTCATTATTCACTTCTTTACTATGTGAAAGGCGATAAACCTACTCGATTTAATCAGGAGAGATTACCATTAGAAATCTGTCGCCATTGCGGTGGAGATATAAAAGATTATGGTGGCTATAAAAGCAAATTAAATATTGAAGGAATCAGCCTTACAGATGTTTGGAGAGATATCTCACCAGTTAGACATAAAAAGTATAAAAATCGTACTAGTAATGAATTACCCCTTAACCTATTAGAGAGAATTATAAGCATATCAACAGAAGAAGGTGATTTAGTATTCGATCCTTTTGGTGGTAGTGGTACTACTTATGTAGTAAGTGAAATTTTAAAAAGGCGCTGGATTGGAACAGAGATAGGACCAATTGACATTATAGAGGATAGATTTAAAAACCTTGAGTTCCCTTCCTTATTAATTCAGCAAATTCAAAGTTCCAAAAACCAACTTTTCACAGAACAAATGAAAGAAATAAGAACTAAAAATGGTTACTGGTTATCTTAACGAAGTCTTAATGATTAAAAGGGCTGTCCCAAAAGTCATCGCAGCTGACTAAGAGGCGGCCCTATTTTTCATTTAGTTAAACAAAAATAAACCAATCCTTAGTAAAATGGAAGTGTCGAGCAGCCATTCAAATAGGAGCGGTTTCTATTGTACATTCAATATACCATGGATTTACTCTGTCAGCCAATGGATTTAGAAGTAGACATCCCTTAAAATCATATCGTTCTATTGGTTAATGCTTCGAATTGGTGACAGCTTCTTCGCCTCTGCTTACCCTGGTGGGGAAGAGATAGCTACCACCCCAAGATGCTTACCAAAATCCTCACATACGCGCACACTCAACGGATTTACTAGTCTTGCCTAATTGCCAAAGCTGTACGACATCATGTGGATTTCCGGCAGCATCTGAACTTCCACACCATCCCCGTTTTCGTTTCGAGCGGATGAAAGACAGAGGGATTACAAGCCAAAGCATTACTTTGTCGCGGTACCTAGACAATATTTATATAGTCAAGGTGCTTCCTTGTGGTATATTTTTAAAGAATAGCAAACATAAATCTTTGCCTTACCTGTGATACAGTTTACAGTAACAGGGCCATTGGCCAAATTTTACGGGTACCTGTTAAGCAGCGGAAACTCTGCCTTTACCTTCTCTACAGCCTCTTCGCGGCCACCTACCTGCAGTTTCAGGTAGATGGATGAGATATAATTCCGAATGGTTCCCTCCGATAGATGCAGTCTCTGCGCGATCTCCTTGTTACGAAGCCCTTCTGTCAGGCACCGGAGAACATCGATTTCCCGTTCAGTCAGCTCGTACGGATTCGGCGCTTTATCCCCCTTCTGGTTTTGGAATAATTGATGGGCTACATCTTGCGAGATAAACGTCCCCCCGCCGTATATGAGCCGGATGGTTGCTGCCAGCTCCTTAGGGTGTATGGATTTCAGCATATAGCCTTCCGCCCCGATTCGAAGCGCCTCCGACGCCAAAGAAATATCTTCAATCGTTGTGATCATAATGATCCGAATGTCCGGCCATGTCTCTTTAATGGACCTGGTAGCCGCGATGCCATCCATTTCCGGCATGTTGATGTCCATCAAAACAATGTCGGGACGATCTTTCCCGCATTGCGCAACGGCCTGTTTGCCGTCGCCAACAACCACAACTTCAAAATCCTTCTCTTCTCCCAACAGGAGCCTCAGGCTCTCACGGATCAAAGGTTGGTCATCAGCCAAAAGAATTTTGATCTTCTGTCCGCCTTCACGAGATGGATTGGGAATCGTGCAGGTAACCATCGTGCCCGCCTCGGCTTGCGAATGGATATAGAGTTGGCCTTGCAATGGGGCCAGCCGCTCCTTCATGCCTGTCAGACCAAATCCATATTGAAGGTTATCGTCGCCTTTGCCGTTATCCTGGACCTGCAGCATCACCTGCAGATGATCGTACTGAAGCAGGACTTGAATCGTGCTGGCTTGCCCATGACGGCTGGCATTGGTCAACGCTTCCTGGAGGCAGCGATACAAAACAAGCTTGACTTGCTTCATGACAGGGTAAGGCTCGCCCATCGTACGAAATACGACCCGAATCCCGGTGTTCTCCTTGAATTCGTCCAGCATCTGAAGCAGCGATCGATCCAAAGGCAGCGCCTCCTCAATTGGATCCATCTGATGCACCTGATGGCGGATATCGTCCAGCCCCGTTCTCGCCAGCTTGAGCATGCCCTGCAACTTGGCTTCTCCCTCGTCCGAATGAATATGGGACTTCAATGTCTCCATCCCCAAAATCAAGGAAGTAAAGGTATGTCCAATGATATCATGCAGCTCGCGAGCCATTCGGTAACGTTCCTCCAGCAGCGTCATTCTCTCGATCTGCGAGGAATATTGCTCCAAAATCGTATATTGTTCTTTGATTAACGCCAGCCTTTGCCTGATGGCATTGATCGCCAAAGCCCCCTTTTGCAGCGCATAACTGACACCGTAGAGGATCATCGCGTCGAATAAGCTTTGCCATATGACAGAGTGAGACAACGACGAAATGGCGGAATTCCCCGCGCTCAGAACAAACAATGTTACAGCTGCGGGCAGCGAGTACCAGTGGGCTCGCCCCCGGCTATAGAATGCAATCGTAAAGAGAGCCGGCGGAAACAATCTTATCAAACCAAGGTCGTAAGCAAGAAATAAGGATACTCCTCCAGCCAGCAAGCATTCCGCAATCAGATATTGGGAGTATCGGCCCTTCACAAAGAAAAAGGGGATAAGATTACATAGCAAAAGTGGAGCAAACACCATCCAAAAAGGAAAGACAGGCTGGTCTTGATACATCAAAATGATCACGGCGACGACCCATAAGATGCGAATGGCAAGCATGGTCCAATCCGGCCATGACCACCGTTTTGGGATAAGAAAACGCATATGTACAACTCCGTTCACTCTTTTTGAATTGAGCGACAAACCGGCGGGAACAGGCCCGATTTTACTTGTCATTCGAGAGTATGACTCCTTGTCACTCGGCTTTATGACAGCTGTTCTGTTACGTTGAGGGCGCTTGAGATGAATCCCCTAGAATACGGAAAATTATATCTCATTCCAATTGCCAATAAAAGGAGCTGGTTGCATTGTCGCTGCTGCAAATTCGCGAACTCACAAAAAGGATAGGAAACAAAGTCATTGTTGATCGGGTAACGCTGGGTATGGAAGAGGGGGAAATCGTGGGACTCCTCGGCCCGAACGGAGCAGGAAAAACGACGACGATTCGGATGATCGTGGGCCTCATGTCCAAATCGGGAGGTGAGGTTCTGATCAACGGTATGGATGCTCATACACATTTTGAACAAGCCATGAAACACGTTGGCGTCATCGTGGAAAATCCGGATTTATACAAATATCTATCAGGTTATGACAATTTGATTCACTTCTCCCGCATGACGCCGGGCGTGACAGAGGCAAGAATCCGGGAAGTCATCGCTCTTGTCGGGTTGGAGGTCAGCATTAATGATAAAGTGTCCACCTACTCTCTAGGCATGCGGCAGCGGTTAGGCCTTGCCATCGTTCTCGTCCATAAGCCTTCCCTGCTTGTCCTTGATGAACCAACTAACGGACTCGACCCGGCAGGGATCCGGGAGCTGAGAGGCCACTTGAAGCATCTCGCGCATAAAGAAGGCGTGGGCATTATGATCTCCAGCCACCTCATGTCCGAGATGGAAATGATGTGCGACCGGGTCGCGATTTTGCAAAAAGGGAAGCTGGCAGGCGTTCATCAAATATCGGATATGGCGGACGACGAACGAACCCAAGTCCGATTCGAGGTCGACCGGCCGGATTTAGCAGTACAGATCCTGCAAGCGATCATGGCAGGCGATGAAATAACGGCCGATCAACACCACATTCAAATCCGCATCGCCAAAGGGCATATCCCTGAGATTAGCCGAAAGCTGATGGAGGCCGGAATTAATGTGTATGGTGTGAGCACGATCAAGAAGACGCTGGAAGACAAGTTCATGGAGGTAACAGGAGGAGAACAACATTGATTCCACTTATTCGCAATGAAAACATGAAGATTTATAAACGAAAGCGTACGTGGGTGATGATTGCTATCGTTTTGTTATACGTGCTGCTTCAAATCGTAAATTTGAAGACAGCCGGAAACAGCTTGACAGGTGACAATTGGCGAGCACAGCTGGAACAAGAAAATGTGCAATACAGCCAGGAAGCTGCCAAGCCGGATGCGCTGAAGATTGAAATCAAACAGGCCGAGAAACATATCCTGCTGAATCAATACTATTTAGATCGCAACATCCCGCATAGTACTAATGCCTGGAGCTTTGCAGTAGACCAAGTGCAGAATATCATTTTTGCGGCTTCTTTAATTTCGGTCATTATTGCCGGCGAAATCGTTGCCGCCGAATTCGTATCCGGCACGATCAAGCTGCTGTTGACCCGTTCCGCCAGCCGCACCAAGATCTATCTGTCCAAGTACATCGCCGCCATTCTGTTCGCCCTGTTGTTATCTGCGGCCGGCATACTCTTGGCCACCATCTTAGGGGGTTTCATATTCGGTTTCGATGGATTAGCGGACAGCTATTTCTATGTCAAAGACCAAGCCGTAAGGGAAGTACCCACGCTGCAGATTTTGTTGGCTGGATATGTTCTTCATATTCCATTCTTGCTGATCGCAACTACGCTCTCTTTCATGATTTCCGCTGCTTTCCGCAGCACGACCTTCTCCATCGTGATTTCCCTGCTTGTTGCATTGGCTGGATTCGTAATCGCGATCGCGATGGACGGCTGGGCATGGACGAAATACTTCGTCTTCTCCCACACTGACCTAACACCGCTCCTGTACGGAAATCCTTCTGTTGATGGGGTAACGTTAGGATTCTCCCTTGTATTTATCGTGCTTCATCTCGCACTCATGCATTTGATATCATACCCCTTGTTTGTAAAGCGGGATGTAACCTAAGAGCAAACCTGTTTAAAAACCTCATTAAGAAAAGGGTGATATATATGAAAAGAATGAGATCAATCCAAGGCTTGATGATTTTAGCGGCATTATTGCTGCTGATAACAGCCTGCCAAGCAAAAGAAGAAGCGGAGAAAAAGACCCTCGAATTACCCGCAAACAATTTATCCAAGCTCGTCATTGACCATCGAAATGGGGAAATTCAGATTACAGGCAGCGCCGATTCGGATAAGATCGAAGTGATTGCTCTTGCTAAAGCAAAAGGAATAAGTATGGACAAATTGAAGTTTACACTGGAAGCGCAGCAAGAAAATGCTTATCTGGATGCTCGGTTTGGAGAGCAATTCCTTGCCATGGGGTCTGGAGCGGTCGATTTGGTCATCAACATTCCGGAACAACTCCAAGTGGACATTACTTCACATCGCGACGGAAATATTCACCTCTCGGATTTATCATCCAGCGCCAAGCTCGACAATATCAATGGCGATATTCACGTGTCGAACCTATCCGGGTCCCTTGAAATCGACAATCGCGACGGTAACCTGACCGTTCAAGATATCGGTTCAGATGTAATCATTCATAATATCAATGGACATATTCAGATCGATCGCGTAGATGGTTCAGCCGAGATCCATGTCGGAGACGGCAGCCTGGATATGGATCACGTGATGAAAAATGCAACCATAAAGCAATCCGGTAACGGAAAAATCAACATCGGCGAGGTGAAAGGCGATATCTTCCAAAATAAAGAATAGAATAAACCACTCTACCATATGTGGTTTATTTCCCGCCTGCAGAGGAAGGCGTCCTCATCCCATAAAAAACAAACAAAAGGAACTGCGTGCGGCAGTTCCTTTTGTTTGAGTTCGAGATCAGACACTCGGGGGTTTTCCTGATGAAAGCAAAAGCCCTCCGCCGTTTTGACGGCAGGGCCTGTTCTATGTCCATCATGGTCAAGGCGACGGGGCTTTACAAGACGAAGACTTTGTTTTTTCGGCCAGCCTAGAAATCGACTCGATGTCTTGATCCGTTAATTGATCAAAAAAATGTCTGCGTATTGCCTTCGAGACGACGGGACGTGCATCATCAAGCGCTGATTTCCCTGCCGGAGTGATGGTGACTTGAACGCCACGATCCGTGTTCAGCGGTTTCCTCTTCACGAGTCCACGTTTCTCCATCCGCGTCAGATGATGTGACAATCGGCTCTTATCCCAGCCCATCGAGTCGGCTAAATCCTGCTGGCGAAGGCTGCCTTCCCCTAACAGGTCTAACCGGTCCAAGACTCCAAAGTCCCCTTCGGATAGCCCTGTATTCTCAGACATGTCTTTGATTACGCGGCCGAAGATGGTCTGGAAGGAACCCTTCCACATATGCCATATTCTCATTTCTTCTTCGTTCATCTCGTTCTTATCCATGAAAACATCATATCATGGTTGACGCATCAACCACAACATGTTACAGTGGATACCAGGTTGACATATCAACAATAACAAATTCTGATCATCAAGTTGATACATCAACCTTAAGAGATTTACTAAATACACACTTCGATACACAAAAAAGGAGACGATTACGATGCAAAATAAACCGGTCGCCCTGGTTACCGGGGCCAACAAAGGAATCGGTCTTCAAATTGCAAAGGATCTCGCGGGGCACGGCTTTACCGTGCTCGTCGGATCTCGCAATCTCGATAATGGAGAAACGGCGGCGAAGAGCATCGGAGCGGATGCCCGCGCCCTCCAACTCGACGTCACGAGTCAGGCCTCCATCGCAGCCGCTGCAGAGCGCATCGGCAGCGATGGAGGCCGTCTTGACGTGCTCGTCAACAATGCCGGCATCTCTCACGCGGGCAAGCCAGGCCGGACGCTTGAGGAGATCGGGAATTCAGGTCGGCCTAGCGCTGCGTCTCTGGACGAGGTGCGGGCAGTGTTCGAGACGAACGTGTTCGGCGTGATCGCCGTCACGCAAGCGATGCTGCCGCTCTTGCTTAAGGCACCGGCTGGACGCATCGTCAACGTATCAAGCGGCGCAGGCTCGCTGACGTTGAACGCGGACCCGACCAATCCGCACCGTCCGATGTTCGGCGCCGTTTACAGCCCGTCCAAAACCGCCCTGAATGCGATCACGCTCTCTTTTGCCATCGAACTCGAGTCCACAGGCATCAAGGTCAACGCCGTATGCCCGGGCTTCACTTCCACGGACCTCAACAACTTCGAGGGTACGGGCAATGTCGAGCAGGCCGCCCGTCAACCCGTGCGCCTCGCACTCCTCGACGAGAACGGCCCGACGGGCACGTTTTCGAACGAGAGCGGCCTGCTCCCATGGTGATACAGCCTGGACGTTATGACTTAAAACCAATTTCTCTCCAAGAAAGGAATCTTATTTATGAATATCAACGTTAATACGCCTACTCCGGTCATTTCAATAAAACCGGTAGTTCTATCCGCCCCGGACCGGGGTGAGGATCTGCAAGTGCGGGTATCTGCGCCCGCGACGGGACACAACCTGCCTATTGTGGTTTTCTCCCACGGCTTTGGCTCGTCGATGGACGGTTACGCCCCGTTGGCTGACTTCTGGGCCGCTCACGGCTTCGTGGTCATTCAACCCACCCACCTCGACTCCAGAACGCTGAATCTTCCTCCTGAAGATGCCCGAACACCACTGATCTGGCGCGTTCGAATCGATGATCTGAAACGCGTCCTCGACCAGCTTGATCAGATTGAGGCTTCCATTCCCGGCCTCAGCGGGCGCCTGGATCGAAGCCGCATCGCCGCAGCTGGCCACTCTTGGGGAGGCCAGACGGTAAGCACGCTGCTCGGCGCGCGGGTTCTCGATGCCGACGGCAAGCCGGGCGAAGACATGTCCGACCCGCGAATCAAGGCGGGCGTGTTGCTTGCCACGACGGGCAAGGGCGGAGCTGACTTGACCCCATTCGCTGCCGAGCATTTTCCTTTCATGAACCCGAGCTTCGAGGACATGAATACGCCGACCCTCGTGGTGGCAGGAGATAAAGACCAGTCCATGCTTTCCACTCGGGGACCGGATTGGTTCACCGACCCATACTTTTTGAGCCCTGGCAGCAAGAGCCTACTTACTCTTTTCGGGGGAGAACACTCGCTTGGCGGAATCCCCGGGTACAGCGTCACGGAGACGACGGACGAGAGTCCCGAACGGGTCGCCCTGCTCCAACGAATCACATGGGCTTACCTGCGCAGTGCGCTGGGCATCGACGATTCCAGCTGGCAAGCAGCCCTGGCAGATCTTGAAGAGGACGACAATGCTCTGGGTCGCATCGAATCCAAGTAAGGGCCTGGCGGCGATACCGACTTTATGCAATGACCATGGAACATAGCAGATGCACCATTTCGAAGGTGCATCTGGCGAACTTTATATACCGTTTCCACGGGTACAAATCCAAAACAATACTCTTGAGCGGACACTCTTAAAGTGTTCGCTCTTTTATGCTTTTTCCTAATTGCTTTATCGCGCAGTCAAGCTTGAAGATGATTATCTACTAATAGCCGTTCCTCTTTTCTACCGTTCACATAGATTATAGGAAGATAGTAAACGATCATCACTGGTAAGGGGAGCGATAGGATGGGAACCCGCACAGGAAACACCATAAAACAGCAGGGAGTCTCTATTATTGCCTGCACGAAACGCCAAAGCTATATACGAAACTTGTTTAATAATTTCAGCCGGCAGAACCATGCAAAGAAAGAGCTTATTATTATCGTCAACAACGATAAGATCCCACTTGAACCTTATCGCACGTTAGCCAAAAAGCATCAAAATGTACAGGTTTATCGGGTTCCGGAACGTTCCTCGCTCGGTGCTTGTCTGAACTTTGCCGTCAAGAAATCGAAGTACAGCTATGTTGCCAAATTCGACGATGACGATTATTACGCCCCCTACTATTTGACGGAAAGCCTTGAGGCCTTTCAAAGAACCAACGCCGATGTGATCGGAAAGCGGGCACATTATATGTATTTGCGTGGATCAAAGACCCTGGTCCTTCGTTTTCCGCAGGATGAAAATCGACCCGTAACCAAGCTCCCTGGCGCAACGCTTGTCATTAAACGGGACGTTCTTAACAACGTTCGCTTCCCGGATCGAAATGTCGGCGAAGACGATCTTTTTTGCTTAAGAAGCAAGCGGAAGGGGTACAACGTTTATTCTGCTGGAAAGCATAATTTTGTGGCCATTCGCCGGAAAAACTCATCCAACCATACATGGATCGTCAGCGATAAAAAGATCCTCGCTCACAGCAAAAAAATCCCCCCTGTTAAAAATTACGAGAAGTTTGTGCAAAAAAAGCCAAAGGGTGCATTATAATGCCAAACCCGGATAATCCCCGTGAACACAATGCTGTTTCCATCATTACGTGTACCAAAAGGCCGCAGTGCATGGATACCCTTTTTCATAACTACAGCAGACAAAATTATAAGAATAAAGAGCTGATCGTCATATTAAATCAACGTAATCTGAAGGTCAGCGAGTATATAAAGGCGGCAAATCAACATCCAAATGTGAGGATCTACAGCTTGCCGGAGCACATATCGCTTGGCCATTGCCTTAATTACGGGGCTTCATTAGCTAAATACGGGCTCATTGCCAAATTTGACGATGACGATTATTATGCTCCCGGCTATTTAACGGACAGTGTGCGAACCCTGTTAAAGACCAACGCGGACATCGTGGGAAAGCGGGCCCACTATATGTATTTGAGCGGCAAAAAACTCCTCCTGCTTCGCTACTATAACAGGGCCAATCAATATGTTTCCCTCGTTCAGGGAGCAACCCTTCTCGTCAAACGTCATGTGCTAAGCCAGGTTGGGTTCCCCGATCAAAATCGAGGGGAGTGCGTAAAGTTTTGTGCCGACTGTCTTGCAAAAGGGTACAAGATTTATTCGGGCAGCCCATCCAACTTCCTCGCGATTCGCAGCAGGAACGCCAAAGACCATACATGGGTCGTAAGCGAAAAAGAGCTTTTATCCCGCAACGTTAAAGTATTGAAAACGAGAAACCCCCAAAAATTCGTATGTCAAAATTAAATAGTTCGCCGGTATTGGTGAAAAATACAAAAGGAGCTTGTCGCAGCCCGACAGCTCCTGAAAAAACGCTCCATGTTCGACGTGAATATCTAGCTGTATAGTAACCGTATAGCCTCTGCTTTTTCCTGAATGTACGTTATCGCTTCGAGCGGCCCCTTTATTTTGACTTCACTGCCGAGGTTCCAGATCAAGTCTACATAGAAATGCAGATCCTCCGTGGCGATCTGTACCGCTGCCGTTCCGCTGCCGTCTTCGTTGCGCTGTATGCCTGAAGCAAAACGAGGATTGGATTCCAGCAGCCATATCCCCTTCCGTGTCAGCTCCATCTGAAGCGTCGTCTGATCCAGATGCCCTTTTTCCGGCTTATTCATCAAAGTCATCTTGCGGATGTCCTCCCGCGAAGGGACCGATTCGTTGAGTGATACAGAAAGGATCCGATCCGCCCTGAACTGGCGAATATCTTCCCGATGGAAGCAATAAGCCGGGCAGTACCAATAACCCGAGCTTGTATAGAGACCAATGGGCTGAACATTCCTCAGGCCAACCCCGCTGCCGGAATTGTACTCCAAGGTGACCACGCTGCCAACCATGATGGCCTGCAGCAGTGTTTGAAGAATCCCCGGGGCCATGGAACGGTACGGACTCCACAACATGATTCTCCCCTTCAGGCGGTCGATCTGTTCCTTAATATCGGCAGGCAGATAATGATAGAACTTGTGCAATGCAGACTCGGCCCCATCTCCAAAAGGCAGGGAACTGAAGAAATCCAATGACTGGCACGCAAAAAACATGGCGATGGCTTCGCTTTCAGAAAGGCTGATAGGCGGGAGCATTCTTTCTTGAAGCAGTTTATACCCTCCGCCTCTTCCTTGGATGGAATAGATCGGTATACCGAGTTCACTCAGTTCCTGCAAGTCCCGAGTAATGGTTCGGGTGGATCGCCCAAATTCATCGGCAAGTTCCTTTACGGTAAATGACTTTTTGGCATTGATCGCCATAATTAATTGAATGAGACGCTGGGGCTTGTGCATGGTCATCTCCTCCTCAAGGTTTTTCCATTATACCCTCCAAATAAGACATGAACTGTCTTATTTGTGTGATACGCTCTTCACGTAAAGCATTCTTAACCATTAACCTGCGAGGAGAGTTAACTCATATGCATAAGCACACAAATGAAGAAATCGGTTTTGTATTCGTCCATGGTGCGGGATTAGGGAGCCAAATATGGAGCAGCGTCGTGAAAGGACTGGATCATCCTGCTCTGCTTCTTGAGTTTCCTCTTAGAGACAGCTCCGCGGATTCCGGGAGCAGTCTGACGCTAGAAGATTATGTGGTCCATATGAAAAAGCAAGTGAATGAATGGAGCACTCCAAGGTTTGTTATCGTAGCCCATTCGCTTGGGGGGGTTCTTGCCCTGAGACTCGCATCGGAGTTCGCTGATCGAGTGGCGGGATTTGTTGCTATAGGGGCGGCTATCCCCAAGAACGGCGGTTCATTCGTATCTGTCCTTCCATTCCCGAAAAGAATGATCATGTCGGCCATAATGCGCAGATGGGGCACAAAACCTCCCGAATCCGTAATCCGCGCGGGATTATGCAATGACTTGTCCGAGGATCAGACAACGGAAATCGTAAAAGGGTTCATCCCCGAGGCCGTACGCGTATACACAGACCGGGTTAATGCAGGCGTCCCGCTTGTTCCCAAGCTGTACGTCAAGTTAACGGAGGATAAGGAATTCCATCCTTCCTTGCAAAATAAAATGATCGCAAACCTTTCCCCGCAATCTGTCCAGCATTTGCAGGCCGGGCACTTACCGATGATCAGCAGTCCGGATCATTTGAGGCAGCTATTGCGGTCTTTCCTGAACAGCCTGGATGAATCGCGCAGGCCCGCTGCCCAATCGTTCAATGCCCGTGAACAGCGAACGTAACCCTTTGCCCTGATCCGGAACCAACCGGCCTTATGCCTGCAACGGTCTTCCTGCTTTACGGGTGGTCCCTTCGGTAAGTATCGATGCTTTTGTACCCTTCGCCTAAAATCTTTTTCATTTCGGTTCGTCGTTTGGCCCGGGTTGACTCCTGTACGGCACTGTAGACATAACGAGCCCAATCCTTCCGGTATCCGGGAGTAAGGGATCGATAGAAAGCCAGTGCCTCAGGACGATCGCTCAAATCCTTTTCTATAGCAGGAATCAGCGCTGCATAATCATCCACGCGTTGACTTGGCTTAGAGGGTGCATCCTTCTTCTTTTGTGCCTCTGCTTTGAAACCGACAACGGTAAACACATCGTTCAAGCCCACCATACGTGCAAACTTCAGGCTGCTCGTTCCAATGTAGCCGTCCTCATCGGCTCCCACCCCTTCAAAAAGACTGTCTCTATGAATATAGGTTGAGTACACTTTGTTCCCCTTCTTGGGGTAAGCTGCGTACAAATAGCCTCCTTGATTCAAGTTGTTCTGATCAATCACTTGATGGACGAGGTCCCGAAGCGATTCGATATTAAACACGTAAGCAAAAATAAGATCATAGGGTCCGCCCGTTAATTCGGTATCATAGTCAGATAACCCCGATAAGCCGTGTTCACTCTCCGGTCTGTACAACACTGCAACCCTCTTGAATTTATGCAGATTCAACTTTTCCACAATCGTTTTTGTCATGTACAGAGCCCCCTTCGTAAATATCTTGATTATACGAGATAGAAAATATGCATTCCAGTTAACTACCCCGACCTTTCCTTCATGGCAATGAATAAGAAAGAAAATCCCCGTCTGGACGACCAGACGAGGAAATTATGCGAGACGAATTTTTGTATTGTTGTTTACGCATTACGGCTGAATTGATTCACTGCACTGAACAGGGCTTTGACAGATGAAGTCATGATATCAACGTCAATGCCGCATCCCCAATATACGCTGCCATCCGAAGCCGTGACCCCGATATAAGAGACCGCTTGGGATTTGGAGCCTGTTTCCAGAGCGTGCTCCGTATAGGTCAAATCGCTATAAGCCGTTCCTAGCTCGGTTTGCAGAGCATTGCTGATCGCATCAAGTCTTCCGTTTCCGGTACCTGTAATTTCCTTGATTTCATCACCGACACGGATCGTAACGATCGTTTGAAACTCCTCATCGTCCGCAGAGCGATATTTGACAAACTCCACCGGGGTTTTTATGTTTACATATTCCTTCAAGAAAATATCGTATATTTCATCAGGCATCAGTTCCTTCTGCTGCTGGTCCGATACGTTTTTAACAAAGTATCCGAAATTTTCGCGCATTTTCGCCGGGAGATCGAGCCCGTATTTCAGCTGCAGCACGTAACCGATCCCGCCTTTGCCGGACTGGCTGTTGATGCGAATAATGTCGCCTTCATACTCCCTGCCGATGTCCTTGGGATCAATCAGCAGATAAGGGACCGACCAATGCTGAGGCTCCTGTTCCTCCCGATGCTTCATTCCTTTGGCAATGGCGTCTTGATGAGAACCTGAGAAAGCGGTAAATACCAGCTCGCCTCCGTATGGATGTCTCTCGCTTACTTTCATTTTGGTCAGCCGTTCATAAACGGAGATGATCGCAGGGATATTCTCAAAATTCAGCTTCGGGTCCACCCCGTGAGAGTACATGTTCAGAGCCAGCGTCACAATGTCCACGTTCCCTGTTCGTTCTCCGTTTCCGAACAACGTGCCTTCAACGCGCTGGGCTCCGGCCAGCATGCCCAGTTCCGCGTCTGCGACACCGGTTCCCCTGTCATTATGCGGATGGACCGACAAAATAACATGCTCACGGAAGTTCAGGTGCTCGCTCATATACTCGATCTGGCTCGCGTAGACATGCGGCATCGACATGGATACCGTCGCGGGAAGATTGATGATCACCGGGTTCTCCGCCGTTGGCTGCCATATGTCCAACACACTGTTGCAGATGTCCAGCGCAAACTCAATTTCTGTGCCTGTAAAGCTTTCCGGCGAATATTGGAACTGGAAGTTTCCTTCCGTTTCCTCCGCGCACTGCTTCAACAGCTTGGCACCGTTCAAAGCGATGTCGATGATTTCCTGTTTGGATTTGCGGAATACCTGTTCCCGCTGTGCCACGGATGTCGAATTGTACAGATGTACTACGGCTTTTTTGGCGCCTTTCAGCGATTCAAAGGTTTTGCGGATAATATGTTCTCTCGATTGGGTAAGCACTTGGATCGTTACATCGTCCGGGATCAATTCCTGCTCAATCAATGTGCGCAAAAAAGCAAACTCCGTTTCCGATGCTGCCGGAAATCCGACTTCGATCTCCTTGAAGCCGATATCTACAAGCAATTTGAAGTACTCCAGCTTTTCCTCCAGATTCATCGGAACGATTAATGCCTGGTTTCCGTCACGAAGGTCGACGCTGCACCAAATCGGCGCCTCTGTAATATACTCCTTCCGAGTCCAATTCAAGCTTGTCTCCGGCGGCATAAAATACCCTCTGGCGTACTTGTTAACATTTTTCATGGATATCCTTCCCTTCATCGATTTTCCTGTGCTTACCCGCCTAAGATGGAACGCGCAAAAAAAGCCTTTCATCTCTTTAAACAGAGACGAAAGACTTTGACATCTTACGCGGTACCACTCCGAATTCATGCCATTACCGGCATGCACTCTACGGATCCGAGGCTGCATAAACGAACAAACCTTGGTTCCTCCTGATGATAACGGTCAGGCTCCGGCTCCACCTACTTAACGGGTTCAGTGAGCAACTCCAAGGCGAGTTCCGATTTCCTCCACGGCTGTTTCACACCATCCAACAGCTCTCTGTTCGCTTGGAAAACCGTACTATTCCTTTTCAACGTAGTTTAATTATTAGGAATATGCTATATCACCTATACTCTGGTGTCAAGTGTTAATTGACAACGATCGGTTAGCTGAGCGAATTTGGAATTGAAGTAAGCTTTGAAATCGCATCGATGATTATTCCCCAGTCATCCTCATGTAGCTCATGCCCTGCACCTTCCAGTGTCAATAAAACCGCGCCCGGAATTTCACTCGCTATATGTTTTCCATGTTCATAAGGGATAATGGGATCTTCCGTACCGTGTATGATCAGAGCGGGTACATTGATTTCACTCGTCCTAACCAGATAAGATTCTCCACCAGTCACCAAGCCGTGATTGCTCATGCTGGCCATATTGTCACTTCTTGCGAACTCTTTTCCGGCCAACATGCCCACTTTCTTCTCATTAAAAATATGCTTTGAACCAACCAGGATTCGGGACCGATCAATCGCAAATTTGATTACCGATTCGCTGTTAGTCCAATCGATCGCCCCCATATTCGAGAAAAAATCCATAACCCTTTCCTCCATCGGGGGGAGATGAGGCGCAAAATTGGACGTTGCCAGGAGCGTAATGGTTAGAACTCTCTCCGGATGCCGTAAAGCGATCATTTGAGTCAGCATACCGCCCATGGACATACCCATGATATGCGCTTGCTCAATCTTGTAAGCATCCAGTACTCTAACGGCATCATCGGCCATATCTTCGAAAGAATAGCCCGGCTGACCCGGTTCGTACGTGGTTGAACGGCCGACATCGCGGTTATCATAACGAATAACAAAGCGCCCTGTGTCTGCCAGACGTTGGCAAAACTCTTCTTCCCACCAAATCATTGAGGATTGGGCACCCATAATCAGCAAAATGGCCGGATTACTTGGCTCTCCAAAACTGTCTGTACATATATGAATTCCATCTACGTTTACGAATCGTTCGTTCATATTCGAATCCTCCAATGACTAAATTAAAATAAAAAAACACAGGCTATTGGCCTGTGCAAACTGTAATCGAATTAGAGAATTTGAAAATGAACGCCATAAGATCATATTCCCTCTGGAGGACCCGAAGTTCGGTCACGGGACAGATCGCAAAAGGCTGCATGACATGTTCTTCAAATTCAGTTTATATGACAAGAAGGAGGAATTATTCCCTACCTTCAATTACATATAACAATCCAGGTTACCGTAAGGCAAACCATTCTTCGATTACGATGCACACTAAATAGCCTTAAACCACCGTTTAATTCATTGTGCAAAGAATATCGAAGAATTAGTTCAACACACGTAACCCCTCCGTTCATATCGGTTAGGCTGATCCTAACATAGGGTACGGATCTTTGTCAATACCTGGGAATCCACCCCAAGATAACATAGTCTGCCCAAAAAGAAGCCTAAAAAAACGCGTCCTCCAAGGGAGAACGCGATATTAAAACAGCTTGTCGCCGGGTTTCAACATAGTCATTTGCGTTTTCGAGCGACCACCGCTAAACGACCGTTTTCGGTCGAGTACTCGCAGGTAGACAGTACAACAAGCTTGTCACCATATTGGGCATTTACGCCCGTGTCATAAAGAGCAAGTTTTTTGATGCTCTGAACATACGAATCGAACTCGGCGGGCGTATTTACATTCTCAATCTGGTAGTATTTAAAAACGTCGTCCGATTTTCGATAAACTTGGGACAAGATTACGGCAACAATCTCATACTCTTCCTTTTCGTAAAGCGTGCTGAACTGGAACGCAGCATGCTCTTTATAGAAGCTTTCGTTCTTGTACTTCATTAAATCTTTAAACATCCAGCCGCTTTTCATGTGGTGTCCATGAATCAGCAAAATGTCCGAATCGTTGACCCGGCTATGCTCGTCCAAAAAGGGGAGACCGCCTTTGTTTTCCTTTTGATCGAAATCATGATTGAGATAGTACCCCGCATCCTGCGGATTCTGCATAACCGGGTACTCAATTCGAGTGCCGTCAATCTTCAGCCAGCCGACAATGTCCGAGTTTCTCTCGTAAAGCGCTCGAAATTCGGGAAGCATGACCGGCTCATTCTCCGTATTGAACAAAAGGGAGGGGAATGCATCCCCTCCGCCTTTATCAGACCCTTCCTCCCAAACCTTGGTCAACTCTTCGATTTTCTGTTTCTCCGCATAATCCCCCAGAAAGGTTCTTGCCAGATTAACGAGGGAAAATACCAACACAAGGGAGGAAACGGCGATAAGAAACTTTTTGGTTTTGCTCATTTTCTTACCGCCTTTCCGGTCATTGGATGTGCTTTCTCTTTTTGTTGCCGAGTAGACAGAATCCGATGATCACCATGGACATCAGCGCCAAAATCATATAGAAGATTGGCGATACGCTGTTGTCTCCGGTTTGCGGAGCATCGTCCAGCTCGTTATTTGCATTGCCCGCACCCTTATCGGCTAAGTCGCCGACATTACCAACTCCGTTGTCATCGTGATCAGCCACGTCGTCGATGTTGTTAGTCCCATTGTTGACGCTGCCAGGTTGGTCAGGAACAGGGCTGACAGGAACCGGATTCACCGGCTCTGGTTCAGGGTCCACAGGAACCGGATTCACCGGCTCTGGAGCAGGGTTGACAGGGCCTGGATTCACTGGCTCTGGTCCAGGGCTAACAGGACCCGGATTCACCGGCTCTGGTCCAGGGCTAACAGGGCCTGGGTTCACTGGCTCTGGTCCAGGGCTAACAGGGCCTGGATTCACTGGCTCTGGAGCAGGGTTAACAGGGCCTGGATTTACCGGATCTGGTCCAGGGTTAACAGGGCCTGGTACGCCGCCGGTGTTTATCGGCTTCATTGGCACGTCTTTTCTGACAATGTCAAAATCGACAGAAATCGTTTCACTCTTGTACGTCTCGTATCCGTCTTTCGTTACGATCAGATAGTAATCCGCTTCAGGAAACACCATGTATGCATAGAAGCCATTTGCGTCGCTATCCTGCTCCGGACTTTTGTTGTCGTGCGGCGCAAAATTCGGAACCGGAGGAAGCGTTACTTTTGTATCCGGAGTACGGCCTTTATCTCTATTCCGCTGCGTATCCGCATAGTACAGGGTAACTGTGGCTCCTTCAATTTTCTTGCCAGTGATGGCATCTCCTGTCGTTTCATCATAAACCGTACCGTAAGGGTCGACCAATGCCTCGGAAATATTCAGCTCTCCGTTAGCCTTCACGTTCAGCTTCGTCACGTTGAAGAGAAGTTCCTCGCCGGTCTCAGCTTGATAGCGAACTTCCATGGTGTACTGCTGCTCGCTTAACCCTTCCACGGAGAAGGTTCCGTTCGGATCCATCGGAAATGCCTTAGGAAGATAATTGCCGTCCTTGTCCTTCAAATAGATACGCATCTGGCTGGTAAACGAATCATTGAATAGCTCTTTGGTTCCATCCAGCTGCTTGAACAGAACGATCCCTACCGCCGTAATGTCCGCCGGAACGGTCTCGTCCGTCACGCCGTTGTTCACGTTTCCTTTTTGGGTGAACTCGACAGGGACATCCTTCCCGCCAACGTGATACAACTTCGTATATGTGATCGTATAGTTGGTATCCGCTGCGGCCAGGACCGAATATTCACCATTTTCGTTCGTCCAAATCGTTTGCTGTTCGTTGGTCTTCTTGTTCGTCACGATGATTTTCGCGTTCGGAATGATTTCGCCTGTGTTGTTGTCACGCAGCACGCCTTCCAGAACTGGAAGCTGACGGGTATTAACAAAGTGTGCTTCAGCCGCGCTTTTCGCCGGAATGGAGCCCGTGCGAACGAAACTTTCAGGATCCGTCACATAGCCGTCTTCCGAATAATCATCTTGGGTCACCTTGTACTCGAGATACGTTGGAAGTCCTTGCATAACGAGCGTCTGGCTATCAGTAAGCTCGAAGGTATCCCCGCTCTTAATCTTGCCCTTGGTGCCGTCCGACTTAACATAGTCGTAGGATTCGTCTGCTCCCTCGCCTGTGAAGACGACGGTGTACTTGAACACCTTCGTTTTGTCGCCGGCATTACCTTTAACCGCGTTGCTGATGAGCAGGCCGCCCTTCAAGACTCGCGTGTTCGTGAACGGGGCATCTTCATCAGTGCCTTTCATAACTCCGGTATGGTTCCGCTCCTGAGGAGTAGTTACGTACTCATCCGCTGTGTAGTCTTTCTGGGTAACCGTGTATTTCAGATTCTTCGGCAGACCCACAATTTCCAGTGTCTCTCCATCCTTGAGTGTGAAGGATTCGCCAGACTTGATCGTGCCCGGTGTACTTGTCTCGCCATCCGACTTCGTATACGCGTAGCTTCCATCCTTGCCTGCATCCTCAAAAATGACGGTGTACTCGAATTCCTTCGTTTTGTCGCCGCCATTGCCCATGACCGTATTGCTAACGGTCAACTTGCTGACAGCCCGTTCATTCACGAAATCTGCCGTGCGATCGGCGCCCGCCATAACTCCCTTATCAGACAGCGCAGGAGTGGTCGCGTAGCCGTCGTTCTTGTAATCGTTCTGGGTAATATCATACTTCAGATTGTCGGGAAGGTCCTTAATTATAAAGGTCTCACCATGCTTGAGCTCGAAAGTGGCGCCGGATGTGACCGTGCCCGTCGTGCCGTCTGAAAGCTCGTAATTGTAAGTTTGACCCTTACCTGCACCGTCAAAGGTCACGGTGTACTTGAACGGCTTGTCCGATTCTGCGCCGTCCCCGGTTACGGTATTGCTGACGGTCAGATTATAAACGTATCGTTTGTTGACAAAATCTGCTCTGTGATCACCTTTATTCTCGATCTTGCCTGACAACTCTCTCGTCTCCGGCTCAGTCGTATAACCGTCAACAGTCGTATAATCGGCCTCGGTTACGGTATAGACCAGACCCGCAGGCAATGTCGGAAATACAACAGATTCCCCGTTCTTGAGGATGATCTTATCTCCGCTCTTGAACTTAACAGTGCTAACTTCACCATCTGGCTTCTTAAAGGTGTACTCTCCGTCCTCGCCCTCTCCGGTGAAGTTCACGGTGTACTCGAACTCTTTGTTCGGATCGCTGCCGTTGCCTTCCACCTTATTGGTAATGGTCAGCTTGCCCTGGGCCGGCGTAGGCACGACCAGCGGACTATCAGAGGTTACTTTCACGCCGTCTACCCAGATGGGTTTCCCAGGCGTATTCCCCACATATACTTGATAAACTCTTGTAGTAGGCAGCCAAGTATTGGTGTCAATATAAGTTTCCTTCAGCTCATAATATCCTGGATCTGGGAATAGGAGATTAAGTTTCCCTCCGCTATCGGTTGTTCCTTTGGCGATTTGAGTTCCGGTATCCTTCTTGTAGAGCGTAAACTCTACGCCTTTTAGCGGATTGCCATTGGGATCTACCTTTTTCAGGGGCAGCAGGGCGTTGGAGCTTGAGCTGCCAGCTACGTCTGAATTGTCCAGCGTGCTTTCGCTTCTGGCACTGACAGATTTCAGATTGTCATCGCCCTCCAGTTTTACCTCGTTGCCCATTTTGTCTCCGGCTTTCGCTTTAGATGGATCAACCTCTGTTTGGTACACAAACTGGTAAAACTTGTTAGGGTTTTTCATTTTGAATTTTAGAACTGTGGTGCCTCCTGCGCCTGGTGCAGCTTCTACCTGAACTTCAGTATTCGGATCGCTAAGATCCAGGGCTGCGCCCTCCCGTTCCAGAGCACCGCTGGCAGTGAGTTTGGCAGGATAGACTGCCATACTAGGCGCTGTCAGCACAAGCTTTCCGTTTTCTTCATAACGCAGATTCATGCCTGCACCTAGGGTATCCTGCAGGTAAACGTCCTGCTTCATGTTGAATGGCGGGGTATAGTTTACCGTCCATTCGAGCACCCCTGGAACTGGCTTCGTTACCGATTTGCCCAGAGTCTGAATAGGTACAATAATCTTACGTTGTTCGGTAAGGACTTTCTCCACTCCGCCCCATGTCATATGAAGGTCGGCTTTGTTATACAGCACCTGCTTGTCTGTGCCGTTGGTCGTGTACTCGTCCAAATATTTCGCCAAAGCTTCATTCGAAGGTCTTGCTTTTACCAAAATGACATAAGGGCCTTCCAATTTAGAGAAGGTGAAGGTGCCTTCGTTGCCGCTATGGGAGAAGTTCACGACGTGAGCAGGGTCGTTCGGCTCGATGATTGAAACAGCGTTGTTTCGAAACCCATATCCGGTGCCGCTGCCATTATCCGAAAAACCTTTCCAAAGCTCAAATTCCTTCTCCTCGGAAAACGGAACGAACTCCCATCCCGCCGGCAAGGTGTCCACCAGCTTCACATCGGTGATGACCCGGCTTCCACCACTTTTCGCCATTTCAACCGTGTTGTAGCCCGGCATATTGACGCTTAGACGGAAGGTGACCGTCTTGGTTGTTCGGTCATAACCTGCCAAGGTGTATTCGTCGCCGCTTGATGATCCATCATAACCGATATAACGGTTAACGTTGTTCGGAGTATACCAAGTGTCGGCCGTCCCGTCCTTCTTAATAGGATAGGATGCCGTAAGCATATCCTTGTTCAGCATACGCAGATGGAGATTGGCATTGTTTTCCGCTTTTTTTACGGCTTCGCCGTCAAATAGCAAAGCCCGATTCCAGCGTGTTTTCTCTGTGTTAATATCCTGCCTGAAGAGGATATCCGGGTTGGTTTCAAGTGCACGGAAGCTGAAGGATGCAGCTTGGTCGGTGTATCCCGTCACCTTGATCAAATCTGCCACGACTTCTCCGTTCACCGTCAAAGGAATGGCTTTCATGGTCAAGCTGCTTGCATTGGTTACACCCTTCAAGGTTCCCGCATGATACTGCTTCCAAAGCTGAGCAGTATTGACATTTGCCTTGATTTTCGCAATCGTTTCCGCGCTAACCTCGCCGGTTGCATCCACTGCGTTATCCAAGACGTTCAAATCCCCGCCATGTACCAGCACGTCGTATACTACCGCATTTGGCAGAGCATACTGTGGCGCTAGATTGACAGTCCATGTGATGGCGCCGAGGTTGTAATCCTCCGTCGAAACAGCTCCGCTTTTTGTAAAAGTATGCGCACCGATCGTTACGATTGCCTCGTCAGTTACCGCGACAGGTCTTAATCCAGTTGTCGCATCATTGTTCTGAATACCGCCTGGTGTGTCTAAATTCCAGTTGGCACGAGGGTCGATTCTGAAGTCGGAGCCGCTTGTTACCTTACTCTTAATCACCAGTTCGACTTTACCATTAATATCCCCAAAGGAATAAACGCTGTTCTCATCCGGTGTAATTGGTTTTACCTCAGATGCAACGCCATCCACCCATGTCTGCCATTCAGCTGATAAAAAGTCCAGCCCAGCAGGTAATGCATTTGTGATGGTTAAGTCCTTTAACCCTTTTTTGTTATACTGGTTAACAGTGATTTTCCATGTGATTGTTTCATTAGGATTGTCATACGAGGCGCTGGCTTGAATCCAGTCGGGAGCAAAAACAATTTCCTGATTTCTATTCGCAAGCACAGCATTGCCATCTTTGAGCTCCACTTTGCCATTCATGTTCACAGCGCGACCAGGATCGCCCGATGGACTCCGATGCTCGTAATAGTAGCCTCCCTTTGGAATCCAGGTTTTATATTCGACCTGTGGATCTACACCCGTTCCCGGCGGGAAGACATAGCTTAGAGCGCCATTGGCATCGATGGTTGGTTCTACCACCTCATTATTTACTTTGAATGAACCTGGCACATAGATACCACTGACTCGATACGAAGATGAAGGCGAATCCATATTATAGGATGCAGGGTTCGTATAGAACGTCTTCCCATCCAACGGTAGTTTAATTGTATTATCAAACTGATCGGAAGCAGACACAGTAGACTGCCAAGTAATCGCTCCCGCTACAAAGAAATCGGGGTTAATTATGCGATAAGCCCAAGAACTATTTCTCATTCCCGGTGAGGTCAATGTGAGATTGTATTTCGCTGTAACATCCGGGTTCTTTAGCTCATACGCTCCCCCGAAAATCGAGATAGGCTTTGTATCGCCGTATTCTATCCCATTCAAATCCGAATTGGCAGTGGTATCAAAGCCGAAGGTAACTGCTACTCCAATACCATTGAAAAACGAATCATCGCCATTAAATACAATCTTGATGCTGTCCGGAGTGAAATAGGCGGTGCCCAGCTGTTTCTGACCATAATCAGTTGTTGCCATCAAGGTTTTGGTAGCTGTCGGCAGCACCACTTCCTTGAAGTAGTCTTCTCTTTTCAGCTCGATTGAGTCGCCCTTCTGAATGTACTTGGTGGTGTCATTTTCATGCTCCGTATTGGCAAAATCGCCTCTCACCGGAACCTTGAGGCCCTCAGATTTGAGAGTAAATGCCTGTCGGCCCTGAATCGTACCGCCTGGGGCAATGTCAGTTCCCTGCGTCACCTTCAGCGGAAAGGTTGAATTAGCTTCCATAAACACCGCTGTTTTGTCCGTCGGAACTGCCGCCATCGCTACGAAATTGTTCGGCGCATCATACACTGCCTCAGGTACTGACAGCGGTTCCTCCGCGCTCGGCGAGGCAGATTCACTGACTGCTTCCGTTCCGGAATCGTTTGGCACACTCTCCGCATATGCGCCAGCAGAGAACATCACTGTCTGCAAGACAAGCAAGATTGCCATAAATAAAGACAGCAACGGTTTACCTATACTGCGTTTTTGTTTCAATACCGAAACCTCCTCCATTCCCTAAATCTCTGGAATACTTTGGTGACAACAAGATCATCTACACGATATAACGGCTAACACAAATAAATATATGCTGTTTGCCTAGGTCCAGCGCCCCTTTCCATCGTCGAAATCCCGAGGAGTTCGGATGAATGCCGGGGTGTGTAGGCCGTTGACCTTGCCTTAGTACTTTCTTCCCCCTTTCTTTCGACTCTTCGCCACGTACATACTGTAGTGGCAAAATACGCCCAATTTACAAAGCGTGCCCTTCTATTATATGAAGGAGGACCTATACAAAAAATAGACAATGCTCGACAATAAAGCGTAAAATTCGGTGTCCAACCTCATAATCGGATCAGATCCGATCAACAACCAAGGGCAAAACGAGAAAAAAGCCCTAAATCCTGTCTATTCCCAGTCGTTCTATGCTCTTTATAGGCACAAAGAAACATTCAAAAACGGTATTAAGGGCCTATAAAATTTTCGCAAAAACGAACAGAAAGATAGGAATTATGGAGCCGTTCCATTATTTCATTCCGGGATTTACACGCTTAATGAATTTAAAGAGATGGAGGCATTCAAACTACAGTCCTCGGCTAAACGTTGTGGAGTTACGAAAGTGGAAAAAGCCCTCTAAATGTGGTCAAGCTTTTTAATCAAACTTTGTATAGTGTAAACGTTGCAATGTGTACAGTGTACGATCCCAACCTTGGGCATATATTAATAGTCTAATAGGCGGCCATGATCGTTCCATTGACCATACATTTTGTTTTCTCTCGTGTTGGATATAAATTTGTCTAATCTGCTCTTAAATAATTTCGGCTGCTTCTTATTGCTCTGTATCGTGTCGATCCGAACCCTTTTATAAAGATCTGGAAATGACAGAAAATTTTCATATACCTGCTTTTCCTCTCTTAGCCTGTGCTCTATAACCGGGTCGATGCGAAAAGAATCGTAATCCATCTCAGGTAGAACCTTTCTCCCTTCGTCTGTCATCAACCCCAACTTTTCGAGGCGGCGGACACGCTCTTTATTCAATTCAGTCCATGAGCTTTTTTTGCTTCGAGGGGACAGTCTCTGAGCCAGCTCCGTTTCGGATATTTTCTTCTTGACCCCATCAATCCATCCAAAACACAAAGCTTCCTCGACCGCATCCAAATACAAGAGCGTATCCGATTTGGGCTTCATACGAACCAAGACCCAACAAGACTTTTCCGTCTTACAATGGTTCTGCAGCCAAATCCTCAAATCTTCTCGTGATTTTACCGGAATGATATGATCCATCTCGATATTTGAAAAAGAAGAAGAGCTATTTTTCATAAATCGTGCCTCCGTTGGTGTAATAAAAAAATGGCCTCCAGTTGCAAGACCATTTTTTTAGAATGAGTTATTTTTTATTCGAAATTACGTTATCCAGAAACTGATCTGCATCCCGATTAAATTTCCAGCAGACCCCAAACTTATCCACCAGCATTCCAAAGCACGAAGACCAGGGAGTATTGGATAACGGCATGATGACATGGCCGCCAAGGGACAAATGGCTGAAGTATTCTTCCAGCTTTTGCTTATCATCCATGACCAGACTGATCAAGATATGATTCCCTTTCACCAGCTCGCCTGTTACCGCCTTCATCGAAGGCAGAATGTCCGACATCATGATTCTCCCGCCTGTGAATTCTATGGAAGACTCCATGATCATATTTAATTCATTTTCCGGCATGGGGTAGTTTGGATCTTGCGGGATATCCCCGAATTTCACTTTTTTGACTTCAATTGCGTTTAAAGCCTCAGCATAAAATTCAATCGCTTCTTCTGCAATTCCATCAAAATTCAAGTATGCAATAGCTGACATAAAGTAATCCCTCCCTCTTCTGATGAATGTAGTATAATTCATGATAGGTGACATATGTATGGCACCATTCGACGACGAGACAGAAAAATAAGGAGATCCTATGGAAAAGGCTGAGAGATTAATCTCGATCATCATGATTTTGCTGAAAAAGGATATCGTTTCCTCCAAAGAGCTGGCTCAATTGTTCAACGTTTCCAAAAGAACCATTCTTCGCGATATGGAAACGCTGAGTTTGTCAAACATCCCGATTTACTCTGTCAATGGAGTGCACGGCGGCTATCGTCTTATGGAGGAATACAAGGTCGATAAGCGTCTTCTGAACAGCTCCGACTTGGAAAATATACTAACGGCGCTCAGCGGATTGGAACAAATTCTAATTAGCGAAGAAGTTGGCGTGACGATCAAAAAAATAGAGGCAATGGTCAGCCCATTGTCTCCGAAAGGTTCCATACAACTATCGTTTTATGATTGGGAGGGTCGGTCCGAAATTCGCCAAACCTTGAAAATATGCCAGGAGGCCATAGCCAAGAGAAGATTGGTTTCATTTGACTATATGGATAAAAACGGCGCGAAAACGAAAAGAGTCATCGAGCCATATCAGCTTCATTTTAGTGAAATGAGTTGGTATCTCAAAGGATTCTGCCTGCAGCGTATGAAATATAGAACCTTTAAATTGTCCAGGATCGATCATCTCGATTTGGATGAGAAAACCTTCAACCCTAGGGATGACTCCCTAGAACGAGTGCGCGAATCCGATCATCTGCAGCTAGTCGCTGTAAAAGCATTGATTTCGCCGAGCATAAAAGATCATTTCATTGAAAGGTATGGCCGAAAGAGCATTAAAGACTATAGTCCTGAACTTTTCATGGCAACAATCGATGTTCCTCAAAACAGTATTGGATTTCAATTTTTAGCCGGTTTCGGTACCAATCTGGAAATTGTGGAGCCCCAATCATATGTAAAAGAATTTCGAGAGTATTTGCTTGAAATGGTAAATAAATATTCCTAGGAGGTCCCTTTAACAAAGCCGGCGGGCCCCCTACTCCAAACAATAACGATAACAGCCGCTCCGCTTGAAGGCTTCCGTACAGCAAGCTCTCATAAGAATTCGTCAATCTATATGCTGCGGTATTGAATCTCGTTCCACTTCTCCTTCAAGGCTTTCAAATCTTCTTCGAAGAACCTAAGCAGATTGGGGCGTCTTCTTACTGCAAGCGGGTGATAGGTAAAGCTGGTGGGCGTACCCTGCCACTCATACCAGCTGCCCCGCAACTCCTTGACACTGGCGTCCTCCTTATCTGTGAATATGGCTTCCGCTACAACATTGCCAAATCCAAATAATACAAGCGGCTGCTTCTGAAAGATCTGCAGTTGTAGGTGCGGGAGACAAGCCGCTCTAGCCCCGGGTTTATTGTAGGCACGCATCGGTCGGCATTTCAGCAAATAGGTGACATATACATCGTTTACATCGATCCCCGCTTCTCTCATGCCGAATTGGAGCGTTTCTCGGGTACCGCATAAAAACGAATTCCCTTCCCGATCCTCTCGTGCTCCGGGGTTATCCAGAATCAACATAAGCGGGGCCTTCGGATTTCCTTCCCCCCAGACGACACGATTCCGCTGTTTGGATAGTTCGCAAATTTCACAGTGCTCTATACCATTGGGTGCTTGTTCTTCAGGTAAGATTACATAGGGATGATCCATTTCCTTGTCGTGGCGTCTCCTTCCTTTTACACACAATGAACCTATTATGCCCACTCAAAACAAAAACTTGCCCTTATTGATGATACGGTTCAGCTTAACGGATCAATATTAAAGGGAGTCCGGTAAAATCACTACCAGACTCCCTTCATATTAACTACCCAATACATATGATGCCCGGTTTATCAGATTCACTCCACCGATGGCAATGCATCTATATCATTAAGGCTTCGATACGGATACGAGAAGCTCGTTTCCCCCGGAGATGACCGTCACTTCAGGCGGTAGGATCAGGTCCTTCACGAAGCGTGTATCTCCGATTTCCATCGCACTGATGTCCAGCTCAACGGTAGACGGCAGGTCTTTCGGAAGAGCCTCTACTTCAACATAGGGATCCTGAATTTGCACAACGCCGGCGGACTTCGTTCCGATCGGAGTACCTACGAACTTCACCCCGAGCTTCGTACGAATGACCTCACCCGTCTGAACGAACTGAAAGTCGACATGCACAAGAGCGCCGGTTACCGGGTCTCGCTGAAGATCCTCCATCAGCACCGTCATTGACCGCTCACCTTCCATCTGCAGCTCAATAAAGCCGGACGCCCCTTTTCTCAGCCATTTTTCAAATTGTTTAGCGGAAATATGAATGATTTCGTTATCAGCGTTTTTGCCGAACACAACCCCTGGCAAACGCCCCTTTTGACGTAAATGACGTAGTCCCGAAGAATTCAATCGTGGACGTCTTTCTGTATGAATGCATGCATCCATGCTCTACCTCTCCTTTACATGAGTGATCTTAGCGCGCTACAGCCGCCGTCGAACCTCCCCTGCCGGGGATCAATAGAGAAACATAGCATCCAGACCTCCATCCTTTCAGATAGATAGCAATACACATTAAATGTAAAAACCCACAAATATAGACGAAGGCACCCCACTCCGAAGAGTGGAATGCCTAATGGGTTTCATCTACTATATCATAGATTGGCTTGTCAAACCATAGAGCTCCGCAATCGGCGTACGTCCCGGATCGGCGGCATTCCAAACATCCGTGCATATTCCCTGCTAAAATGCGATGGGCTCTCGTACCCCACCTGGAACGCTGCTTCCGCCGCATCGATCGATCCAGAGAGGAGCAGCCGGCGCGCCTCCTGCAATCGGATTTGCTTTTGGAACTGGATCGGGCTCATGCCTGTGACTTCCTTAAAATAATCGTACAAAGACGAAGCGCTCATACGGGCCTCCGCTGCCAATTCATCCACTCGGAGGGGTTGGGCAAACTCGCGATTAAGCTTCTCAACGACCCCCGCGATTCGCTGTGCATGGCTTCCGACAACTGCAAATTGCATCAGTGATGCGCTGTTTTCGTTCTGAAGCACCCGGTAAATGATTTCCCGCATGGCATAAGGCGCAAGCACCGGGATATCCCGCGGCGTTTCGACCAGTTTCAGAAGCCGCAGCACGGCATCGAGAAGCGTATCGCTCACCCGGCTTACCTTCAACCCCCGGCTGGTCTCATTGCCTGGTCGGATGGCATCGCCGGATGCCTGAATGACATCAAGAATTTGGCTCATATCAAAAAGGATCTGCAGGCTCAAGTATGGCGCTTCCTTCGAAGCCTCTACCACTTGCCCCGTAATCGGTAAATGTACCGAAGCGGTTAAATAGCTGCTCGGGTCATACCGATACACCTCTTGTGCTAGCATGACCACTTTGGAACCCTGCGCCACGACGCAAAGGGAAGGCTCATAGACAGAGTATACCGGCTCGGATAACCGGGAAGAACGAATCAAGCGCAACCCGGGAACTTCCGTATCATGCGTACCGTCTTCCGGTGTGAACTTCTCGATGATGCGCAGCATTTCTCTCCTTTGTTTCTCGAACCATTCCTCCATCCCTTTCTCCCCCTTTTATCCATAAGATTAACTTAAATTTATCCTCTTCTGGAGGATTAGGCAATCATCGTGTTTGATCCGGCTACCGACTTGCTTCCCGAAAGAACGATAATGAACATGTAAGACATGCGATACACCCGGCACGGAGGTCCTAACCGCAGGAAACGAGTGGCGGGCAGGATTCAGTTTAGCATCACAAATGGAAGGAGAATTTTCAATGAATACTCAAAACGAACAATCCCATCCCTATGTCGGCATGTGGGTGACCAAAGACGGTTATATCCGGCATGAGCTGCTGCCGAACGGGCGGTATGACGAAGCACGCGGAAAACGGAAGAGCGCTTACCAAGGCAGATACACCATCGTAGGTGACCATATCGAATATGTGGATGATACAGGGTTTACAGCGGACGGCGATTTCCGCGATTCTGTGCTCTACCACGCCGGAATGGTTCTCTACCGTGAAACATAGCGGGAAGTCGCCATTTTCATCCTGGGCCATGGAATTAATGTAATGAGATAGACGGGAATGAATCAAATTGAAAAGGGGAAATGTGCAATGTCTGAAATCCATGGAAAAGTCATTTTGATTACAGGAGCAAGCAGCGGAATCGGCGAAGCAACGGCGAAGCTTCTCGCCAGCCAGGGGGCCCATGTCGTCATTGGAGCCAGACGCGTGGAAAGACTGGAAGCTCTGGCATCCCTCATTGAGGCCGAAGGAGGCTTGGTCGCTTATCAACAATTGGACGTTACAAATATCGATCAGATGCAGGCATTTGTCCACTTGGCGCAAAGTCGGTTTGGTCGTGTAGATGTGGTAGTGAACAATGCCGGCGTGATGCCTCTCTCTCCTTTGGAGGCCTTGAAAATCGACGAATGGAACCGGATGATCGACGTCAATATCCGAGGGGTTCTCCACGGCATTGCTGCAGGCCTCCCCGTGATGAAAGAGCAGCAATCCGGTCACATCATTAATGTGGCCTCCATCGGTGCCTACGCAGTCTCACCGACGGCAGCGGTATATTGTGCGACCAAATACGCCGTTCGCGCCATCACGGAAGGTTTGCGGCAGGAGGTTGGCAGCAGCATCCGGGTAACGCTGGTTTCTCCTGGCGTGACGGAGTCCGAGCTCGCTGAGAGCATTTCGGACGAAGAAGCGAAGGACCTCATGAAAACGTACCGACGCGACGCCCTCCCGGCTGCCGCCATAGCCCGTGCCATCGCTTATGCGATAGAACAGCCGGCAGACGTCGACGTGAACGAGCTGGTCGTTCGGCCTACAGCCCAGCTTGCCTGACGCTATCCATTGATCCCACTAACCTGCCGCTCCAAAGCGGTTGAGGTGGTTATATTTCGAAATTTAGAAAATACCTGCCGGAGCTGCCGTCCCTTGTGGTACGGTTCAGCCTTCGCGAATAAATCCCCTACTACGGATGTCTTCAAGGAAAAAGCCGCCATATCGGCGGCGGCTGCTCCGGTTATTTTCTAGAATTACTGACTTGCCTGAGTATAAGTGCATGAATACGAATCGATAAGAGTTAGACCCCGGGATTCAATAATGATGCAAGTTCCTCCTTCTTATCTTTCAGCTCCTGTTCAATCCGCTGCAGCTCACATTGCGCCTTCCGATAAGCACTCTCAGCTTGTTCAATCTGCTGTTCATACTCCTTCCTGCGCAATATGGGAATTAAGACACAGTCGTGGAACGATTCGTCTTCCCGTTCTCGAACCACCGCGTTTAGAAGAACGGGAAGTGTTCCGCCGCTGCCTGTTTTCATCATTAAATACATTTCATCCACGTGGCGATTCAGATTAATCAACGGCAAAAAGTAAATCCGAAAGAAAATTTGGCTGGACCGGGTGAGCAGGGATTCAAAGCTGGTGCCTATTACCCCTTGTTTTTCGTATTGTAACAAGTGACAAAAGGTCGCGTTGACGGCGCGGATCGTCCGATTTTGATCCATCGATAAGTAACCGCAGGGAGCATGATCCAACCGTTCGTCCATTTTAGGTATGCAGCTCGCTTTCCTATCTCAATTCCATTGAGGCGAAATATTCACGGATGAGACGAATGGTTTCATCCGGATGGCTCAGGTGCGGACAATGCCCCGTTGCATCCATCAGTCGAAACTCGCTCCCCTTCATCTGCTGATGGACGTAAGCACCGGCTTCCAACGGAGCGATCATATCATCGGAGCATTGCAGGATCAACGAAGGCACCACGACCTTGCCGAGTTCCTTACGGTAATCAGAGAGAAAAGTGGCTTCCGCAAAATGGCGGGCTATCTTGGGATCGGTTGCGCAAAAGCTCGTTTCCAGCTCCTCGGATAGTTCCGGCCGGTCTGCATTTCCCATAATAACAGGTGCCAGATAATTCGCCCATCCTTGAAAGTTCAAATCCATCATATCCAATAAAGCCACCAAATCTTCCCGTTCAAACCCGCCGATGTAATCCGGCAGATCGTTCATATAACGCGCAGAAGGACCTATCAGAACAAGCCGCTCAAAGTAATCCGGCCTTTGAATAGATGCCAGCATACCGATCGTTGCACCGACGGAGTGACCTACTAGAATGGCATCCTGCAATTCTAGTGCTGAACAAATGTCCAAGATATCCTGGGCATAACCGTTCAGGTCATGATAACGAGATGGATCATAAGCTTGAATATCGGACCTTCCAGAACCCACGAAGTCAAACAATATCACCTTGTACTTCTCTTCGAAAGCAGGTGCGACAAAGCGCCACATATTCTGATCACAGCCAAAGCCGTGAGCAAATATAAGAGCCTTCGAACCATAGCCGGTTACCTTGACGTTGTTTCGGATGAGAATCTGCTGGCTATCCATTGTCTCTTCCTCCTAGTTGCGATGAACTCTAGCTCTAAAAGTACATTATACCACTATATCAAGATTTACAATTTAATGCTAAAGCCCTATCCGTTGCTTGGCTCCTCGCGTGTACCCATCCCAACTAGTTGAATAAACATGGCGATCTCCCGCATCTGCCTCAAAATATATTATGATTTTGCTTTAGTTCCGGCCGCAGCAAAACGTTGCCCCAGAAATCGAACGATCCATTTTCCCCATTAGCCGATGGAGGCGACTCACTTATGAGATGGTTTGCAAAATATGAACGATTTTCGCCTCAATATTGGAATCGTCGATCATCTTGAGGTATTCAGGTTTTATCAATTGATACTGCTTCATGCGGTAGAAATCCATAATTGCTTGTTTCAAGGTGATATCATACTGAATCGAAAATGATGGCTCAATAAAGCGCCGCAGCACGGCGTCATCTTGAACCATAAACAGCACGGCATTCAATCTGTTGAAAATCTGCTGCTCCATTCCGGATTCAAAAAAAGCATGTAAGTTTTTATTCCGATTTTGCAGGGCAGCTGACAGATTCTCAAAATGGTGGGGATAAAATTCCTTCAGATCTTGCAGGAACAAATCAGAGATATACATGGCACACATCAAAGATTGTAAAAACGTAATTTGAAACCGATCCAAAAAAGAGACGGACTCATCATTGGCCGTGGCGTCAGCTTTCTTCGAATAATCAATGTAATAATCTACAACTTGTTCGATGATGTCATCTTTGGAGGCAAAATACTTATATAGCGTCACTTTACTGATATCCATATATTTTGCGAGATCGTCGACTTTCAGTTGGCTGAATTTTGTTCTTCTAATGACAGGTTTTATTTTTTCTATATATGTCTCCACACTCACGGCTTTTCTCACGAATACATGCCCCTTCCTGTGATACGTATCAAATGCATTATAACAAATTTGCCGTCTTATTATTTACACCAATAATTAAATGAATTAAGTTAACTAATTTAGTTAAATGAGTTTACTTAGTAAACTCGCTGTTGTATAATCGTTCCTGTACCTAATCATCCGCTTGCGGATTATACAAAGGGAGGACGATTCAAATGGAACAATCCAGTAAGGGCAAATTCTTCGGCAAAAAAGTCGTGATCACGGGAGGCAGCAGTGGAATCGGCCTCACGACAGCGAAGCTGCTAGTGGATGAAGGAGCACACGTGATGATTACCGGACGTACTCAGGCGACGCTTGATGCGGCTCGTGAACAACTCGGCAACAACGCAATCGCGTTCTTGAGCGATGCCGCCTCATTGAAGGATATCGCCGCGTTAGCCGATCAAGTGAAGGTTGAATTCGGAACGATAGATGCCCTGTTCGTTAACGCAGGTGTCACCGGCTTTGTCCCGTTCGAGTCAACAACCGAGGAAACGTACGACGAGATTTTTACGGTCAACGCCAAAGGGTCGTACTTTACCGTACAAAAACTCTCTCCACTTCTAAGCACAGGAAGCGGGGTAGTACTGACTACTTCAATCGTAAACGTTGTGGGTCTCCCGATGCTCAGTGCGTATGCAGCTAGTAAAGCGGCGCTGCGCTCCATGACTCGAAGCCTGGCACGCGAGTTATTGCCTCGAAATATTCGCGTCAACGCAGTCAGTCCTGGCGTCATTGACACAGGTATCTTAGAGAAGGCGATGCCGAAAGAAGCTGCCGAACAGACAAAGGCACAGATGACACAGCAGATCCCGATGCTGCGTTTAGGCGATCCCGTCGAGGTTGCCAAAGTCGTAGCATTCCTAGCATTTGATGCTACCTATACCACCGGGGCTGAGTTCCCCGTCGACGGAGGCGGCTCCCAGATCTAAGGAATCCAGCATCTAACCCTGTGACCATGCGGCCGGTTCGCTTCCGTGACTACGGGGAACCGGCCGATGTCTTGCGTTTGGAGAGTTGGCAATCCCAGAACAAGACCCGGGACGCATACGCTTGAGCGTATTTTGAAATATGAGGGGGGGACATCCATTGAATACGAATCAACGGGAACATATCGCATTGATTACAGGCACGAGCCAGGGAATCGGCTTGGCACTAGCCCGAAAACTTCTATCGCAGAACTGGCAGGTCATTACTTTGAACCGTTCCGATTTACCGGCGGACGATATGCTCATACAAAATGCCCTCAAGAACGGATGGCTCCGAACCTATAAAGTGAAGGATCTCACCGATTATGGCAGCTTGAGACACACTTTGGAAGAAATCAAAAGCAAGGAGCAGCGGATCGATATGTTGTTCAACAACGCCGGAGGAGGCTTAAGTGAACTGCGCTATTCGAAACAAGGCCGCGAAATGCATTATGAGTTGTTGACGGTCGTTCCTTATATCATTCTGATGGAATTGAAAGAGCTTTTGAAAAAAGGCAGTTTAAAAACGGTGATTAACACTTCATCGCAGGTGTTTAGATTTACGAAGGAGTTTTCGATCGAAAACTTGGAGCATCCCACAACCTTCCGCAAAATGTACGGCCCTTATGCAACTTCAAAGCTGGCTCTTTCGTTGTGGACCCAAGCCGTCGCACCACAACTTGCCAAGGAAGGCATCAAGATCCGCAGTGTTGATCCGGGAATTAATAACACGCTAAGAAAAGGGAAAGATTCCGGGCTGACCGGATCGTTTGGACTGTTTATGAAGCTCTTTGCCTCTCCGCCTACCCATGGCGCCAACCTGTTATTTGAAGCAGCCCTCGGTAAACACCGCAATGAAACCGGCGTGTTTTTGTTGAAAGATCGGGTGACCGACTTGAAGTTTACAGAGCACGCGCAGGGTGTGCTGGACAGAATCTCCGACATATATAGCCGTGAGTTTCTTGGTGGGAGTGTTCTTCATGGCTGAGTTCCAGAAGAACGTTGCTTAGGAGACGATTTTCCGAGGCCATTTAAGGAGCCGACCGCTCACATCCATCGGCTAGCCAGCGTGGGTCATTACTGCCTGAAGGACGCGACGGACGAGATCGGACATCTCATTGCAGACTTCATCCGACCTCATTGAAGGCTTCTGTCGGGATATCGCTTTAAGGGACACCCTTATGGGTGCCCCCTTCATCGGTTGTGAGTATGCCTCATTTTTATGGCGGACTCACCTTGTCTAATGTAACCTGGAGTCCCCCTAATAAGGTTATTGAGCCAGCACCCGCAACAACTTCCTCCTCTATTGCCCACCTTCTAGACAACTCCTCCTAATCAAAGTCTCGCTTTCCTTCACCGTACAAGAAACTTAAACCAGAGTAGATCCGCCATCTACGACAATGATTTGACCGGTGGAATATTTCTCGCGCATTAAGTAAAGAAATGCCTCAGCACCGTCCTCCGGTTCGCCGACTCGCCCAACCGGCAATGATTTCCCAGCATCTTCATACATCGCGTTCCGGTGTTCCTCTGGAATACCGTCCCACAACTCGGTACGCATAAGGCCGAAGCAAACGGCGTTGACGCGAAGCGGACTCAGCTCGACGGCCAACGCCCTGGTGAGTGACTCAACAGCGCCGCATATGCTGGCTGAGACAGTAAACCCCTTCTGCGGACGAACTCCGGCAACGCCCGAAGTCAACGTAATTGACCCTCCCCTTCTGATGTTTCGGCTGCCGTATTTGGCGGCCATAAACGCTCCCCAGTATCGCACGTTAAACAATCGGCGTGCTGTATCGACATCGGTGGTGCCCAGACTTTCAACCATCAATGGGTCGCCGGCAGTAAAGACCAAGTGATCGAATTCCCCGATTTCGCTGAAAAATTGACGAACTTGTTCCTCATCTGTCAGATCAATCGCATACCCTTGGGTACCTTCGGGCAAACGCGAAACGGCACGGTCAGCTTTTTCTTTTTGACTGGACACGACGACTAAGGATGCTCCTTCACATGCAGCGGCTTCCGCTGCCGCAAACCCGATTCCGGACGTTCCTCCAAGAACAACAACACGTTTGCCTTTGAAACTATACCCACGTTCGATCTGTTCTGATTTCACCATAAATTCTCCTTCGTATTCTATGATTGGACTGACCTTGCAATATGATTCTCTTCAGCCGCGAACAGCTAATCCATGCGAACGGTACAGCTTGTCTTATCTCCGACTCTCCTTCACGACGGAAGATAAGTAGATTATAATGAGTCATAAAATCGGCAAATAGGTCTGGATTTATAGTATTGCCGTGAACACTGCTATAAATTCTATCACCCTATGGAGAGGGAACTTCGTGATGAATGATGAAAGAAGACGTAAACAATTGGCTGACTTTCTCCGGTCACGCCGCTTGCGTTTATCCCCGATAGAGGCGGGTCTGCTGGTTGAAACATCGCGCCGTCGCATAACGGGCTTAAGACGGGAGGAAGTCGCGAGCTTATCAGGCATTTCCTTGCCGTGGTATACCGCACTGGAGCAAGGCCGGGACATTCATGTGTCTGAGCAAGTCTTGGAAAGCTTGGTACGAACATTACGGCTTAACAGCGACGAACGCAACCACCTGCTCGTATTGGCCAATCATTCCTCGCTTCCTCAGCCAAAAGCGAATGATTCCGTCCCCACTTCCCTGCAGCGGATTCTGGACAGAATGGGGACCTACCCGGCCTACATTATCGATAGGCACTGGAACGTTCTCGCATGGAACCGAATATCAGGTACGCTGTGCGGAGACTTAAGCCGAGCCCCGGAGCTTGAAAGAAATATGCTCTGGCGCGTCTTCGAGGTAGAGGAGAACAAGTCTCGGATCGTTAACTGGGAGAATGTCGCCTCTACGATGGTGGCTCATTTCAGAAATCGGTTTGCCTTGTATATGAACGATTCGTGGTACCAAGAGCTATTCGACAAGTTATATGACAGAAGCGAAGAGTTCAAGACGTTATGGGATCGACAAGAGGTTTCCGGTATATTGGAAGGGGAACAAATAATCCGTCTTCCAGAAGCTGGCCTGCTGACTTTC
The DNA here is from genome assembly GCF_037969725.1 of Paenibacillus sp. FSL W8-0426. NCBI lineage: Bacteria > Bacillati > Bacillota > Bacilli > Caryophanales > Paenibacillaceae > Paenibacillus > Paenibacillus sp. FSL W8-0426. The sequence goes on from NZ_CP150203.1 coordinate 6,834,147, forward strand.
CGTTACCATACGTTTACAATCTCTGAAAGCAGCGCTTTTGCAATGAGGGTGTTCACGCCACTTGAAAACTCGGGGACCGACGAACAGTTGGAAGAATTGCTAAAGTAAGTTCATCCTCCCAAAACAACATTTCTTTGCTGCCGCAGTTTTCTGCATGAAGGCCCTATGTTATCGTGAATGAAAAAGTACCGCACATGCAAAAACCGCACGAATCCTGATCACGCTAGGTGGCCGGACTCGGGCGGTTTTCATTTTGAACAGCTAAATCTTCTTTTTTACCGGCCGTAACACTGCATAACCATATCCCTCTGGAAAATGCCGCTGGTAATCCTGTTTGATCTCCTCATCCCATTCATATCCCATTTCTTCGGGGTCGAATTTCGATGCAGCTTCTTCAACGGTTCTCATCACTGCACCATTATCCTTCAGGTAATCGAACGGCGGGTGGAAAAAGACCAGGTACTCCGATTCCGGAATATCCCTGCATTCCATTCCTGCCGGAATGGGTCCATCGTATTCCGATGAAACAGGGATTCCATACAAGTATCCCTTCTGACCGTTCTGATAAAACCATCCTGCCGTCTGACCGAGCTGTCCGGGGAGGACGTGGTTCGACATACTCTCTAAAGTGCCACTGATTTCATCACAATTGTGGCCATTGTTCCAGAAATCTCCGTAGTTTTGTACACAAATGTCCCAGATGCCGATAAATTTGTGCGCCGGAATGAACTCGACTTTGATCCCAACCGGTTGCAAATGTACATTGCTCATCTTTTCGCGCTCCTTGATCCAATAATGATAAGGCGAGAATACCTCCTGACGAATAGCCAGCTTAATAGGCCTGGGCGCTTTTCGGTAGGCTGTCGGAGTAAGCTGAAAAGCCTTGCTGAATGCTCGTGTAAACGCTTCTTGTGATGAAAATCCGTACTTTACGGCAATATCCAGAATCCGCTGGTCCGTGTCACGGAGCTCCAAGGCGGCACGACTGATTCTTCGGGTCCAGACGTAATCGCGTAATGTCATTCCAGTTAATTGGTTGAACTGCCTGGAACAATAATAGGGGGAATACCCGAGCTGCTCCGACATTTTTAATAGAGAGCTGCTCTCTGTTATATTAGCCTCCACCCAATCCACCATAAGCTGCACCATTTCGTTCCATTCGTACATGGACGTCTTCCCTCCTTTCCCCTCAATCATATCACCAGCCTTTGTGACATATTTGATTCCAGTTGCATAACAAAAGCTTGTCTGTAACGGTTAAGTTTTTGGGCCCTCATTTGTGGTAACAGACCAAAAGCGAGAAATGGCGGAGCAGGGATGAACTCCCTGGCGCCGCCATTCCTTTAATTCTGCTGATTTTTTTATAAAGTGAACTGAACTCGAATCGCTGCTTTTTAAGCTCTGACAATTTCTTGGAATGTATTTCTTAGGCATTCTCCGCCGTAACGGGGTTAACTGCAAAGAGGGAATGAATGTTGCCTTCTGGATCTGCAAAGAAGCCCGTGGTGTGCCCCCAGGACGTCACCTTCGGCGCTGTTATCCCTGTAGCCCCTTTTGAAACAAAATCATCATACATCACATAGACATCCTCAGGAGAATCACATTCGAAGTTAAGCTCAAAAGCTTGCCCTCTACGCTCTTCTACAAAAGAATGGTGGCCGTTTGTGTTATCCGCCATTAAGGGTGCCGCGAAAATGGCCAGACGAACGCCATCATTCTCAAATTCAGTGTAATGTTCTTCTTCTACAAGAACCTTAAATCCCAGGACATCACGATAAAATCTAGTCAATCTAGGGACATCAAGCGCCAAAACAGTGATTCCTTCTAATTTTACTCTCATGCCTATACCTGCACCCCTCCAGCATCAATTTAATCAAATTCTGTCATCGGATATCATTACTATGAAATATTATATATCATCCTCATCCAATCTTACATATTAAAGTATAATATACAAAGTCTTCCTCAACCTTCGGTACGGTTCTCCGTGCTGTCCAATCTCCCTCTCGGAATGGAATTCCTCCAGAATCATTTTCGATACCTGCCGGCTTAACGGGGTGTCGGCGAACCGCTTAAGTCGAGAAGCATTCTCCAAAGCATGTCGCGTAAAGGGAATGGTTACTACAATACCAAACGGTTGAAGGCAAAAATAAAAATGAGCCCGGTACAGTACCGAACTCATTTTGAGAAAGCTGCCTGATGAAATCACCGCGTCTAACTTTTGGGGGGCACTTCAATCATATGGCTTTTTCTTTTTCAGCGACTTGGCCCAATCGTATATCAAAATTCCTACATTTAGAATTAGTTGTTTAATAATTTTGGTTGCTCATTTGCAGGCCCTACGATCGTGTTTCCGCCGAAACTGAGATGCTGACCATACTTCTCTACGATAAAGCTGTTAAACGATCCATCTGCATTCATTGTGGCAATGACTGTGGGAGCCCCTTTTTTGGTGAACGTCATTTGATCCTTGTCCCATGCATTTGTTCCTCTTGCTCCCTTATATCCTTTCAAATCCAGATTTAGCATCGTTTTTGCGTCTTTCACTGCATTCTTCATTAATGTATCCAACGTCAGATTCTTGATCTTTGCATCTTTTGCTTTTTCATCCTTTTGGAATTCTTCGTAATTATCTATGCTTTTACCATTACTATGATGTACGCCGGCTTGGAGCAGTTCCAGCGTTTGTTCTTCAATGGCAAAGCTCACATTCATCGTTTTTGATTTATACTTATATTGATACACATTCGGTTTGCCATCGAGGACAAACACACGATCCAACTTTTCTCCTTTCTTGACCTTACCATTGGTAAGCTTGGATAATACCTGAGCAGCCTTCTTCTGCACGCTTGCCGGGGCATCGTCAGGTGCATAATTTACGCCATGCAGCTCTCCGTTGTCTTCCATATAAACTTGTTTATTTTGTTTGGCATTCGATGAGATGGTACCCACATAGTAAGTTGACTCTGAGATATCCACATACTTTGGTGTTTCCCCTGGGAACAATGCTTCCCACGTTTCCTTCAGTTTGGTTTGATATTTCCCACCGTTTAACTCTTCATAATTGATTTTAATACTGATATTTTCGAGCTTTCCATTCTTTTTATAAGAAATCGTATCATATTTGAAATTCTCTCTTTTAAAATTCACAAAATCTTTCATGGCTGTTCCCTGAACTAACTTATAGGTATTTCCTGTTAGCTCTTTCAGTTTATCCTGAGCCTGCTGCATAAGCTTTTGATCCACCTTAACATCCTGTGAAGCATTGATATTTACCTTGTTAGGCGAATCTGCCTGAACAGGTGTTTGGCACCCCAGCAAACTTCCTGATAATAAGGCTACTCCGAGTAAAGGGAAAATTTTCTTTTTGTTCATATCAATGAACTCCTTTCTTTTACTACCTCATGGTTATACTGAAATATAAGTGCATCTCCAAGCCGCTTTTCAATACATATCAGTCAATTAACAATTTGAGTTCTTCATTTGGAGGACCTGCGATAGTCATTCCGTAAAAATCGATTTCCTGATTATACTTATCAATGGTAAAGCTGCTAAACGATCCGTCTTTATTAAATCTGGCAGTAACTGAAGGCGCCCCTTCTTTGGTGAACGTCATATAATCTTCATCCCATGCATCTGCACTTCTTTCTCCCTTATATCCTTTCAAATCCAGATCCAACATCGTTTTTGCGTCTTTCATTGCGTTCTTCATTAAAGTGTCCAATGTCAACTTCTTCATCTCTGTACTCTTTTCTTTTTCTCGTTCCTGGAATTCTTCATAACTATCTACACCTTTACCATCAGTATGGTGTACATCGACTTGGAGCAGTTCCAGCGTTTGTTCTTCAATGGCAAAGCTCACATTCATCGTTTTTGATTTATACTTATATTGATACACATTCGGTTTGCCATCGAGGACATACATACGATCCAACTTGGCCCCCTGCTCGACATTTCCATCGGTAAGCTTGGAGAATACCTGATCAGCCTTCTTCTGCACGCTTGCCGGGGCATTGTCAGGAGCATAATTTACGCCATAAACATCGCCATTCTCTTGCATATAAATTTGCTTGTTTTGCATAGCATTCGATGAGATTGTACCCTCATAGTAGATTGACTCTGAGATATTCACATATTTCGGTTCTTCCCCTGGGAACAAAGCTTTCCACGTTTCCTTCAGTTTGGTTTGATATTTTCCACCGTTTAAATCTTCATAATTGATTTTAATACTGAACGTTTCGAGCTTTCCATTCATGTTATAAGCAATAATATCGTCTTTGAAGTTCTCTCTTTTAAATTGGATAGCATCTTTCGTAGCCGTTCCTTGAATTAACGTATACGTATTTCCTGTCAATTCTTTAAGTTTATCCTGAGCCTTTTGCATAGGGGTTTGCTCTGATTTAGCACCTTGTTCGATGTTTGAATTTACGTTGTTATATGCATTTGATTGATTCGACGTATCAAATCCAAGCAAACTCCCTGATAATAAGGCTGCTCCGATGATAGGAAAAATTATTTTTTTGTTCATATGAATAAACTCCTTTATTTTTTATTTACTTACACACAGTTTTTAATGGAACTCTTCAGCCACGTTGAAATAAATCTATGAAATCAGCAGTCACCACCCCCTCTCATTGCATTGATTAGTCCGTTCCTTTTTCAGATAACTGCTTTAGCTCAATTTTAATTGAATAGATCGTTCCTTTAGAGGTGAATAGCGCAGTCACGTCTGGAGAACCCTCTTTTGTGAACGTTAATGTGTCAAACCGTGATTCAAGTTTGGATACGTTATAATCAGCCAAGTCCAAATTCATCCATGCTTTAGCCTGTTTCACGGTTTCCTCATGAATCATGTCCAGCTCAATTGCTTTTGTTTTCTCAACTAAATCATGATATTTATTTTTATCGTCCAATTGATTAAGTTGATCCGACAGCGGAAAAGCTACAATCCTTGTGATCTGATTCGTATTTTTTTGTACATCAATGAGGATCGAACCCTCGTGTGTATGATACACGAACTTATACACCGGATTCTGATCAGGTCTTAAGACCATTTGACTTACTGACCGTTCAATTTCTTTAAAATCCCCAACTTTATGAAAAGCTTGGTCCGCTGCATCTTTTGCAGCATCTGGAACCTGCTCCTCTCCAATCGTTTGCTGCGCATAATACCATTTACCTTGGTCAAATTCGATGGATCTGTTTTCGTTTCGCGCCTCTATGTGAAATGTGTCCGGTTTATATTCGTACATAACCACATCATTAATTCCTTCTCCTTGGGGAAAAATCTCATTCCATACCTTTTGCAGCTGACTTTTAAACTCTTGATCCTCAATGTCATCAAAGCGAATCATCCCCGAATGAAATTTCTTATTCCCATCCGAGCCTTGTACATAAATTGTATCGGCCTTCTCATTTGGATTTACTTTCATTTCTTTGGCGAACGGATTAATATATTCAAGCAAGGATAGCCGCTCTATGGCTTGAGCCATGACAGGAGTTAGAGACACACAAAAAGCAACCAATGCCGCTGCGATAACTCCCACTCTTCTTGTGAAGATCGGTTTTTGTGGTGGCACGCTTTTGGATTCAAGTTTTTCGACAATCTGTTGACTCATGCTGTGCTCTGGCGTCTCCGTATCCCGAATCATTTGCTCCACCTGGTGAATACTAACGGTTTTAGATGGATTTGGTGATCGACGCATTCACTGTTCCTCCTTCACTAACTTCCTTCGTCTGCAGTTTTTTGCGAAGGCGTTCATACTTTTTGCGCACGGTTGCCGGCTTCATATTCATGATTTCACTAATCTCGTTAAAGTGATATCGATGAATCGCCCGGAGAACTAATATATGTCTCTCTTCGGTAGTCAGTAAATTTAGAAGATCCTTCAGTGTCGTTTGACTGTCTATTTGCTGAGTCGAGGTTTCAGGCTGATCATATTTATAACGATCGATAAAACGAAACCACCTTTTTCTGCTCCTGATTTGATTCAGACTGTAGTTGTAGGCAATTTTGTACAGCCATGCCGAGAAAGTCATATTTGGACGATACTTATGTATCTGTTCATACACTCTGATAAATATTTCTTGTAGAGCATCCTCGACTTCTTCTTTGTTTTTGAGCATATGGTAACAATAGATATACATTGGTTTTTCAAAGATTTTAATAATAGAAGCGAAAGCTTCCTTATCCCCAAGTTTAGTCCTTTCGACCAGCATCTCAATTTCTTCTGGGTTTGATTCATACTCTCTGTAGTCTCTATCCAAAAGTCATACCCCCTCCTGCCTACACTCTTAAAACACCAATGCAGCTCATTTTGTGACAGCAGCATCAAAAATAATACTTGGTAACATCATCAAGGCAAGTTTTAGAGCCATCCCTAATGGGATGGCTCGGGCGCTCTTTGCATCAATTACACTTTACGTACCGTAAACCAGATGCGTTCAGATCTGGACGCTGCCGAAATTTCCGGTTCCTTGCAAAAATTCATGAACCTCACCGATTCTGTGCTCCCCACTCGCAAAGCTGCTCTAACACAGGCAGCAGCGTCTGCCCTCTCGGTGTCAGCGAATACTCCACTTTGGGCGGAATCTGCGGATACTCCACGCGCTTAACCAGCCCGTCGGCCTCCAATTCCTTAAGCTGCGCGCTGAGAACTTTGTACGTCACCGCTCCGAGCTGTCTCTGCATTTCGTTGAATCGAATCGGCTGCTTGGCGGACACCAGATACAGAATTGCCATCTTCCACTTCCCGCCGATCACTGACATCGTATAACCGAACGGTGTGTCTTGGATTACCGTTTCCTTGCCCTTCAAATCGGAAATGCCCATGTTCACACTATCCTTTCGGATAGTAGCCCACTTCTTTGTGCGTACTATCCTTTTATTTTCGCCCAGTCTATACTAGCCTTACTTTAAAGTAAAGGGGCTAAAACAATGACGACCATTCAAACATACAACCATAATCTCTGGGATCACGGAATTTCGCAGGGGTACCTTGTCGACAACACGCTGTATATCTCGGGACAGTTCTCCCATAACGCCGAGGGCGAGTTCGTCGGAGCAGGCGATATTCGGGCACAGATGAAGCAGACGCTGGAGAATTTGGATGCCGTGTTACGAGAGTTCGGAGCGACGAAGCATAATCTGGCTTACGTGGAGCTGTATCTGACGAATGCGCAGGAGCACGGGGAAACCGCGATCGAACTGTTCAAAAAGTATGTCGGAGAGCATCGGCCGGCGGGGAGCATGATCGGGGTGACTTACCTGGCATTTCCGGAACAGTGGGTAGAGGTTCGGGCTGTGGCGCATGTAGGCTAAGAAAAAAGAGAGGAGCTTCGCTTGAAGCTCCTCTCTTCGAATATTCGATTGTTCTTCCCGAAATCGTCTAAGCTTGTGGCGTATGCTAGAGTGCAGACAGCTGCTTGATCCATCCTTCCAGCTCGTCGACCAATCCTTTTGCAAGTTCGAAATCGGTATCTTTCAAGGCCAATTCGATTTGCATTTCGACCAACTTTTTCTTTTGCTCCGTTTCCAAGTAGTCTTTATCGAAATGACTGGCATAGATCATCTGTCTGAATTTTCGCATACTCATTTTTCGAATGGTCTTATTGTCAACGATCAGCACATAATCCATCCCGTTTACGACGGAATAGAAATCGTGCGAGACCATAACGATCGCACCTTTGTAGTCGATGATGGCTTTTTCCAGCGCGATCTGTGTATAGATGTCCAAATGGCTCGTCGGTTCGTCAAGCAGCAGCAGGTTGGCTTGACTGGCCGCGACTTTAGCCAATTGGAGCATGTTCTTTTCTCCGCCGGACAACGATTCGATCTTCTGCGCAAGGATCTCTCCTTCGAAGCCGTAGTTCGCCAGATACGCTCTGACCTCGTCATAAGTTTTGAATCCGGCGTCGATGAATTCATGCAGGATCGTATTCGAATCTTGCAGCGTTTCGCCTTGAAGCTGAGATAAGTACGCCGCTTTCGTATCCGCATGGACTCCGATCGAGTCGTGATGGTTTCGGAAGATGTCCCGCAGCAAAGTCGTTTTCCCGGTGCCGTTCGGACCGATGATCGCGACTTTATCCGTGGATTTGATCTCGAAGTTTACGTTTTCCAACAGCAGCTCGTCGAAGGACGCGCTATAATGGTCGACTTTTACGACAACTGCGTCTTCCATTTCATGCTCGATCCCGAAGCGGATATCCGGCTGCTTGATCTCGACGAACGGCGCTTTGATTCTGCGCGCTTCCAGTCTTTCTTGGAACTTGACTCTGGCTTTTAACGCTCGGCCTCTGGATGCTTCTGAATTATAAGTCGCGATCGCTCTGAGGTTGTCGATGATGTGATCGTATCGCTCGATCTCTTCTGCCTCAGCGACAGCGATCTCCTGCAGCTCGATTTTGGTCTGAAGCAGCGAGAAATGATATTCGACATAGCTTCCGTCAAACTCTTGAATTTCCGTATTTTCCAGGTGAATGATTTTGTTGAAGCAATGGTTTAGAAGATAGCGGTTGTGCGTAACGACCAGCAGCATGCCTTTGTGGGAGTTGATCAATTTTTTGAGCGCGTTCAGATTTTCGAAGTCCAAAAATACATCGGGTTCGTCCATGATCATCAAGTCCGGATTCGTCAGCATTTCCTTCATGACTTGAATGAGTTTGAATTCCCCGCCGCTTAAGGAGGTTACGCTAACATCTTTTAACTTCGCGAGATTGGCCAGATTCAGCTTCTTATGAATGCGGCTCTCGAAATCGTCCCCGCCCATCGATTCCAACGCGTCCAGAGTGAGTTGATATTTCTCCATCAGCGAATTCATATCCGATGTCGTCGCCATTTCGGCATAGATCACGTTGAGCTTCTCCTGAATCTTGGTAAATTCTTCACTAATATATTCAAAAACGGTCATTTCTTTCGCCGGGTCCACCTGAGAGAACTGACTGACGTAACCGATTCGGCAGTTCGGATCGATCTCCAGCTTGCCATCGAACAAATGCTTTTCCGGGTCCATCAGGATCTCGATCAGGGTGCTTTTCCCGCTGCCGCTTGTTCCGATAAAGGCGCAGTGCTGCCCTTCTTCGAGTGTGAACGAAATGTCGGTATACAGTTCTTTTTGCGGGAATGAGAAGGATAAGTGTTCAACTTTGATCATTGTGTTACCTTTCTTGGTAGCTGAAATGGGGTTGATTAGAGGTACTGCAGAACATGAATACGGAGTCTGCCGCACCTCAGATTAACACTGTTTACTGCCAAATTCAATGCTTAGACCAAGCCCCGTTTTATTGTTAAATGATGTCTATATGATTTACTGTTGGTGATCCTCAAGTGCATCGAGACTCTACGTCAAGAACCGGATCCCACTATTAGTGCCTTTTGGGTTTTGACATACGTTCCATGATCAAAGCCACCCTGCGCCTGCTGAAAAGTCGGATCATTAGAGCCATAAAGTAATTGCTGCGGCCATCGATGATATAGCTGCGCCCCTGATCAATTCCGCGGAATCCGGCCTGTACAACCTTTTCCGGGGTCGAGAGCTTCTGACCTGCTCCCATCTCCTCGCTGCCGACCGCATCGAAAAATCCCGTCTCGGTTGCACCCGGGCACAGTGCGAGCACGCGAACACCACGCCCGCGCGTCTCCGCCCATAGCGCCTCAGAGAAGGACAATACAAATGCTTTGGTACCCCCATAAACTGCAGAATATGCACAAGGCATGAACGCAGCCATCGAAGCCACGTTAACGATGACTCCATCCTTTCTCTCCAGCATATCGGGCAGCAGCCGATGCGTAAGATCAACTAACGCAGCCGTATTCAACAGAATCTCCTCCTGCTCGCGCTCCGGGTCTATTTCCTCGAAACGGCCATAAGTGCCAACGCCTGCGTTGTTAATGAGAATATCGACAGACAAGCCCAGTTCGGATATTTGTTCGGCCAGTTGACGCGGAGCATTCGCTTTGGACAAATCGCAAGAGAGTGCATAAGCCTCTACACCGTACTGGCGGTTGATTTCCCTTGCCATTGCATCCAGTTTGTCCTTGGAGCGAGCTGCCAGAACGACATGACAGCCTCGTGCCGCCAGTTCTTTGGCATACACTTTCCCGATTCCGGATGAAGCACCAGTGACTACAGCCAGCTTGTTTCGATATATATATTTGTTCAAGAAGCCAACCTCCTATTTAAGCGTCTCTGACGTAAATTAGCTTCATTGTACTGTCGGTGGAGGGAAGTCAACCACATCATGCTTATACTATTAGCGGGATTAACAGCCTCTGTACTCGTTATGGTTCTCTTTTGTAGAAACGGCATTCAACAGAGATTATAATAATCATATATAACGTTCTTTTGGTCCATTTGGTACTAGCAATCTGCATCTTCCCTATGAGTAAATAGATAAGTAAATAGAGGTGACCCACTTGAAAAAGAATCATTCTCCATCCGCATTGGGTGACTTCCTTAAATCGCGCAGGGAACGATTACAGCCGTCAGAGGCAGGGATCCAGCCGCTGCCCGGACGAAGACGTACTCCGGGTCTTCGAAGAGAAGAAGTCTCTTATCTTGCCAATATAAGCGTGACTTACTATGCCTGGCTGGAGCAAGGCAAGGAGGTTAATCCTTCGCCGGAAGTGCTGCTAAGTATCAGCAAAGCGCTTCAGCTTGACGAAGACGAGCAGAAGCATCTATTCGATCTGGCCAATGTAGATGTGGCGAGCGTCGTCACAGTGCCAAATAGCGAAGGGCCGGATACGAGAGTTTTGCAGCAAATCGTAGATCAGCTGCATTATCCTTCTTTTATCACGGACGAAGGTACGGACGTTATCGTCTGGAATCGAGCGGCAGAACTGATCGTAGCCGATTTCGGCAGTCTGCCGGACAACGAACGGAATATGATGGACATTATGTTTTTAAAGCCGGATTACCGCAATAGACTGGTGAACTGGGAAGCCGCTGCCCGTTACTCTGTAGCCGTTCTGCGGGCAGGCTTCGATCTTTACAAGAACAACCCGTTATATATGGAAAGGTTTGAACGCTTGACGCGGGAAAGCGCGGAGTTCGTACATTTCTGGGAGTTATATGAAATCAAACAAAAACGCGTAGCCACCGCTTTATTCCGTGTTCCTGACGCACAGGAGATGGAGTTCGAGCTCCATTCCGCGGCTGTAATCGATAATGACCCGGGACTGCACTGGTGTTTCTTTGTTCCGGTGCCCGGTTCAGGTACGGAGGAGAGATTACTGCGTTTACTTGAGCGGGACAGGCAGCTACCGTAGACTGTTACTCCCGTTAATAGAATAGATGTGCTGTGGCTAGCTCCCTCCAGTTGCTTGTATGATTCAGTGGATGACAACGATTGGAGGGTGTTTAGCATGCAAACATGGTTCATTACAGGAGCATCAGGAGGCTTGGCTTCACGTATAACTCGCCAGTTGCTTGATAGAGGGGACCGTGTAGCCGCAACGGTACGCAAGCCGGGTGTGCTGGATGATCTGCAGGCACAGTATGGCTCTGGGCTATGGCAGGCTAATTTAGATCTGACAAACTCTCAGCAAATTGCTGAAGTGGTGGAACGTGCATTTTTAGAACTGGGCACGATCGATGTGTTTGTCAATAATGCAGCCTATGGCTTGTATGGCGCAGTGGAAGAAGCAAGCGACAGGCAAATTGAGCATCAGTTTATGACCAATGTGCTTGGCTCCCTACGTGCAGCGCGTGCAGTCCTGCCCTTTTTCCGTAAGCAGGGCGGCGGTCACATGGTACAGATTTCGAGTATGGCGGGTCATTATTCTATTCCGGGTATGGGGCTGTATTGCTCTTCGAAATGGGCGGTCGAAGGAGCCTTTGAAGCGCTGGCTAAGGAAGTGGCTCCGTTCAATATTAAGACCACTATGGTGGAGCCCGGCGGAATCCGAACGAATTTCATTACAAGCAACGCCGTATTCGGCGAGCGGATGGACGAATACCGGGATACGGAGGCAGGCCAATTCGTTAGCATGATGAAGGGAGAACTGCCTGGTATAGATATGAGCATGTTCAATCAAATGGTTGTCGGCGATCCGGATAAAATGGCGCAGCAGATTATCCGTCGTGTCGACCAGGGAGAGGGCCCGATACGTATGGCGTTGGGCAGTGACGCCTATGAGCAAATCCGGGCAGCCCTGCTGGACAGACTGGCCGCTCTGGAAGCACAGAAAGAGCTGGCTTACTCCACTGATTCAAATGATGTGGTAAAACCATTTTAAAGGATACCAAAGCATTCGACATCCACGACAACTGATATGCTCCTCTGAAGTAGCCGATTTATTTATTAACCCAGTCTACTTAAAGGGGAGCTTGTTTAGGGATTTTCGTTATTTGTGATACGGTTCAGCTTAACGGGTCTACGGCGAATTTTAAAAGTACCCAATTAATTAAATGACCATTTAAGCAACTCAAAAACCGGGATTCGCCAAATAAGGCGTCCCGGTTTTTGACGTTCTATGTTGGGTTAATCATCTCAGATAGCAGAGGATATTTTTCTCTCCCTGATCCTTTATTGAAATCCATCTTTCAGCCAAGCGCTGGCTAATGCAGTAGCACCGCGGGCGGCCAACGTATCCGCCAAAGCATTCAACATGACGAAATCATGAATGATTCCTTGATAACGCACCGTTGTGACCTCTACACCAGCTTCCCGAAGCTTATTCCCATAGGCCTCGCCTTCATCTCGAAGAACGTCGGCTTCCGCCGTAATGATGAGAGCTGGAGGAAGATCGCGAAGCTGGTCGATGGAAGCTCTCAGAGGAGAAGCATAGATTTCATTTAACTCTTCCGGTTTGTTGATGTACTGTTCCCAGAACCAAGCCATCCCGTCACGGCGAAGGAAGTATCCTTCGGCAAATTCATGATACGAGTCCGTATCCATTCCCCCATCCGTAACCGGATAGAATAGCAGCTGGCGTTTAATCGCAGGTCCCTTTCTTTCCTTAGCAATCAACGTTATTGCCGCTGTCATGTTGCCGCCAACGCTATCGCCGCCGATGGAGATATGATCCGAATCCAGGCCATGATCCTTGCCGGAGGAAGCGATCCATTGCAGCGTAGCGTAGATCTCTTCAAGAGCTGTCGGGTATTTGACTTCGGGAGACAAGCTGTAATTAGGAAATACGATGGCCGATCCGCTTCTGACCGCTAGCTCGCGAATCAACCGATCATGGGTATGGGCATTACCGAACACCCATCCTGCACCATGTATGTACAAAACCGTTTTAAGCAGTTGGCCAGCCGTGTTCTTCGGACGCAGGATCCGAACGGACACTTGACCGCCTGGTCCGCCTGGGATATTGAGATCCTCAATGTCTACATCTTTTTTCTTGGTATCTCCCGACTGAACTTCGTCTACCGTCGCTCTCCCCTGCTCAGGTTCAAGATGGAATAAGTAGGGCGGATTCGCAGTTGCCTCAGCAAATTGTTGTGCGGCGGACTCCAGAATAATTTTTTTGGTCATTTTCAACATCTCCTCATATCACATTAGTTTTAAGAAATTAAATTGTGCACAATTATTAAGGGTAAAAAAATTCGTTTCTATTATTGGGACAGCCAAGAATTGGCCAACAGCATTGCTCCGCGTGCAGCATTTGTATCCTTTAAGGCATTCAACATTACAAAGTCATGAATAATGCCTTGAAAGCGTACAGCCGTTACAGGTACACCTGCTTCTCTGAGCTTGTTAGCATAGGCTTCGCCTTCATCTCGCAGGACATCCGCCTCACCAGTGATTACAAGCGCTTCCGGCAATCCCTTTAACTGATCCTTCGTTGCACGAAGCGGTGAAGCATAGATTTCGTTTCTTTGTTTCGGATCTGTCGTATACTGATCCCAGAACCACTGCATACCATCACGACGCAGGAAATAGCCCGTAGCGAATTGTTGATAGGAGGCGGTGTCGAATTTGGCATCCGTAACAGGGTAGAAAAGAAGCTGCTTGCTAATTTTCGGGCCTTTACGGTCTTTAGCCATCAATGTAACCGCCGCCGTCATATTGCCCCCCACACTATCTCCAGCTACTGTGATTTTCTGTGAATTCAGTCCATTATTATTTCCATCTTTGGCCACCCATAGTAGCGCTGTGTAAATCTCCTCGATAGCAACCGGATATTTTGCTTCCGGAGAGAGATCGTAGTTCGTAAAGACTACAGCTGAGTTGGAACCAACGGCTAGCTCACGAATGAGACGCGAATGTGTCAGCTCGTCTCCAAATACCCAACCTGCTCCGTGGGTGTACAATATAACCGGCAGATCTTTCGTTACTCCCTTCGGACGAACAATAGTAAGTGACACGCTGCCTTTTGGTCCGCCTGGAATCGTCAAATGCTGAAGATCCACGTCTGGCATTTCCACGTCACCTGATTGTACTTGATCCACGGCTTTCCTTCCCTCTACTGGGCCGAGATCGAACAAATAAGGAGGTTTGGCAGTATCCTCGACAAACTTCTGAGCTGCCGGTTCAAGCACGACTTTATGATTAGAAGTGGTGGTGTTATTTTCCGACACCGTGGAACCGATCGAAATCTGCTTATTCTGAGCGTCGTAGACGGTCGAAACGTGTAGAGCATCCGCTAGGGTGCGAACCGGAAGATAAGTCAAGTTCTTATAGCTGATCGGCAAAACCTTGTTACCGTTCGCATCCGTAGGAGCATATTCCGCGCCATTGACCTTAAACTTGATATCATTGTTTAAATATGCCGTGATCTTCTCTTGATGGGTTCCTGCATATACGCCGGCCGTGCCGGTAATGGTCATGCCGAGCGCCATCATGGCCACAACGGATGTTTTGAATTTGTTCTTCATTTTCGGGTTCTCTCCTTTGTTATTCCATTCATTGGTAATCATATATTGCATCAATGGCAGGCCTTTGCCGTCCAATGTAGTTATGGCCATTATTAGTTGTTAAAAATTTAATTTTGCACAATCTTTACGGGTAAAAAAAAGATCATAACTTTTGCAGCTCCCAGAGAATATCCTCCGGTTCCATTCTTTTGGTAAAATCGGGATTCACATATGCGGAACGGATAACGGCGTATTCGTCAATCATGAACGTTCCCGTCATCGGAAGCACCCAATGATCTGTCCCATTGTACTCGTGCAGATCAATATTATGGCTTAAGTACATGTCCCTCAGATAGTCAGGCACGTCATACAACAGGTTATATTTGGCGGCAACGATTCCCTTAGGGTCGCTGAGAACTTTAAATGACATTTCTGCTTTCTCTTGATCAGACAGTGTATAATCCGGCAATTGTGGACTGACTGCGATAAGCTGCGCGCCTAGCGCCTGAATGTCGGGGAGAATCTCTTGGTATGCTCTTAACTGCCGATTGCAGTAAGGGCACCATCCTCCTCTGTAAAAGGTAAGGACAACGGGACCTTTTGCCAGTTCGTCGGCTAAATTTATTTGGTTCCCAAGTGAATCTGACAGTTCAAAGTCCTTGGCTTTCGTCCCGACTGGTAGCCCTGTGGCGTTCCCTCCCTCTTGAAGCTGCTGGATGACACGTTGGTGTATCGCCTGCACTTCAAAAGGGCTTGCTGCCGTAATCTTCTCTAACGCTGAAGTTAAGGTCATAGTTGACATGATCACACCTCGAATGGATTATTTCCCGCTAGTCTGAACGACTTTCTCTACTAACTCTTTGATCGTTTTGTTTAATTCCGAGACATCTTCGATTGACATTCCGCTGGCTGAGAGGAGTTCGGATGGAATACAATCGGATTGCTCCTTAAGGGCCAACCCTTTCTCTGTGAGCAGGACCAAGACAACCCTCTCATCTTCCGTTGATCTTACTCTCCTAATCAGTTCGTTCATCTCCATCCGTTTCAGCAGCGGCGTCAAGGTGCCTGAATCGAGGTCTAATTGTTCTCCCAGTTCTTTCACCGTCCGCCCGTTACTTTCCCAGAGGGATAGCAATACGAGATACTGAGGATAGGTAATTCCCATCTCCTCTAATAGCGGTCGATACAACCGAGAAATAGCTCGGGAGCAAGTATATAAGGAAAAGCAAAGGTGTTCGTTAAGTTGCAGCATGTGAGGTCAACCTCTCTATAATGTTGATTAATGATGTGACATGTACTTCACCTCATTTTAAGTTGTTTGCAAATTAGTTGTGCACAACCTTTATAAGCCAATAATACATACCCCTCTCTATATTGTCAACGATTTAATTTTATACAATTTAAATTTAGGGAATTTTTTTGAACACGTATTTCATGATAGGCGCTAGAGATGCCCGCTCAATAGTGAAGATTCCCAGGTAACGTGGCGGAGGTCACGTGCACCTAGAAGTTCGTCGAGTACTGGAAGAAGCGTGGATTTGAGATCGTGCAGAAGAATGAGGTGCGACTGATGCAGGATAGAGAAAATCATCCCGAGACTAACCTGACGTTTACCGACCAGGCCGTGAAGCTAGTCAAAATAGGAGCTGAGTGTAATTCTCGAACACCCAGGGGTTGTCCCACGCCCAGAAGACGCGGGCTATGAGGCTGTGCACGGGAAAAGATAGCTTTGATTTACTCGGTATGTACCCCAGAATGCAACTGGGACTTCTCTAAGTAAATAAGAACTCTACTTAAAGCGCTAAAATTGGACGGGCGGTTTGTTCTCCTATTCCTTTATCACCTGCCTCAATCCCTAGGATTCAACATCACGCCGACCCCAAAAGCCCGTCGGTTGGTGCCATCTCCTTACTCGGATTCTCCACTTGGTTGACAGTGTAAAATGAAAGACAAGACAAATACCCCTTCTTGTGAAAAGGGGTACGTTATCTTCATAAAAACCACCGGATGTTCTTTCAAGCCAGTGCTCAGAAAGTTTCAGTTCAGGATTACTCCCTGTTCGCTATTTGCTCCTGAGCGAGACGGACCAATTCCCTAACCATGGAACCGCCAATTTTGCCACCGACATGGCCTGCTGATTCTGTTGTCAGTTGACCATTGTTTCCTGGGTGCAGAGGCACACCAAGCTCCTTCGCCACTTCGTATTTTACATCGTCTGGTTGATTCGGATTTACGGTATATCCTTCGCGCTTCATTACATCTGCTTTGAACGCTTGCATTCCCTGTTCGACCCCTGGCACCGCATATTTTCTCCTTCTTCTTGCCATCATACAGCACTCCCCTCGATGTTATTCCATAACATGCCCGGAAGCACAAAATTTCATCCCTATTCCCTAAAATTTATGAGTTAAATCATCATCTCCTCATAATCTCCCGATCAAAGTACTTTTGATTCATTTACTAAAGACGAAGAAGCTGTTTTTGCACTTCTCACTTGCTAAAGAATCTGAAGCGACTGGATCAGTCGCCAAATTCAGCAGGCTATGAAACAATTGTTTTATTGACAATAGTCATTCGTAAAGCATAATGCCTCAAACAGACGTTTTTTAAAGATCTCAAGGCCAGGAAACAGCATTTTCGCCCTACTTATGAACGGTTCAGCCCGCTAACTATTACGGCAGGTTTGATAAGCTATCATTCCAGAATAAATTTGACAGATTTAGAGTACAACCCTGTGTTCCAATATATTTTTCAAACTGATATGAGACTTTGAGGGACCCAGCTTTAAAAGGGAATCTTGAAATTCGGCAAGTTCCTCAATCGATGCCGTTTGTACCTTGATAAGATAATTATATTCTCCGCTTATTCGATATAAATCCGTTACTTCCCTAGCCATTTCACAAAAATCAACGATCATCTGGCAATGTTCTGTTTTGACTAGTATAAACGTAGTCATGCCCCGATTCAGATTCTTTAAATTTAATTCTGTGGAATACCCGGAAATTATCTTCTTATCTTCAAGTTTCAAAATCCTCTCTTTAACTGAAGGTTGGGACATACTGACTTCTTTACTGATTTGAGAGATAGACATTCGTGCATTGTGTTGAAGCAGCTGCAAGATCTTTTTATCCATATCATCGATTAAATGATCCACCCCCATCACTCCCTTGAATTGAATTTTAAAAAACTAAGCCATATCCATTAAAATAGCTTATATTTAGTTACCATCCTTTCATTATATCCTCATATAACATATGTAATTCAACAAGTTAGTAGCTGTATACTATAAACAACATTCAAAATATACACAAGGAGAAATCAAGAATGAGCATAAACGGTCTTTCACATGTGGCGATCCAAGCCAAAAACTATAAAGATACTATTACATTTTATATTGAAGTTCTAGGGTTCAAGGTTGGTCATCATTGGTCTCTGCCATCCTTTCAAATCAAAGAAGCCTCCATGCTAGTTTCACCTGACCAAAGAACCTGTATTGAGATCTTTGATAACGACGCTGTCATCCCTGCTCAAGGGAAGAAAGCATCGTCTGAAGAAGATATAACTTACGGAGCGTTATTACATTTAGCCTTCTACGTGAATAATGTGGATGAAATGTATCAAAAAGCCCTTGCTCATGGAGCAAAGGCTTTTATAGAACCGGATTACCTTTCACTTGGCGAACCCCCACTTTTAGTCAAGAATGCTGTCATTCACAGTCCCAACGGAGAAGTTATCGAATTTATTGAAGAGGTTGATTTTGATATGTCTATCAAGACTCATGCAAATTAAGCTTTATAACGAAAACTTGCCCTTATTTGTGATACGGTTCACCTCAACGGGTCTATCGGCGAAAAATGCGAAAAGGAGCTGTCGCGGCCAGCTCCCTTGTACTGTAATCAATCCAATTCGGCGCGAGAGAATAAATCCCTGATTGCTCTTGTTTGACATACGACCCGCTATAAAAATGAAACTATTGTCGCAGCTCTAGCTCTTTTTTGTCTTATCCCAAGCAAATCAGGGCAAAAACATCCTGGTTACGGAAAATCCAGCTCATCATCGATGACATGGAATATCTCCCTATTCCGCACCGGATACCGGGCATCCAGTTCCTCCCACTGCAGCTTCGGTAAAATCAAAAAGTCGTGCGTATCGGAAAGATACGAGGCCTCAAATCGTCGAATTTCGTATTTGTCCCGGATCAGCTCCTGAAAGCCGCGAATCGTGATATAGCGATCATTTCCGGTAAAGGTAAGCGCAATCGAATGCAGTTGTCCATTGTAGGTAACGTCCAGTCCTTTGTCCGTAGACGTCACCTCGACCGTTTCATCTGGAAGCCGTTTACCGAACAATCGGATGATCTCCTCGTCATCCTCTCCCCAATCTACAGTGACGCTGTATACAAAAGCCCATAGAAAGCCACCGAAGTAATCGGCAGCCTTATTATCGATGATTCAACTATCGTTCCGTTAGAACTATGGAGCTATTTAACGAAACGATACCAAAAACTTTATTCAAGTTTTTTCCAACTCTGTGTGGTGGCTGATCTACCATCATCATCTTCATCATTGACTCTTCCAAGTTGTTCAAGGGACTTTTTGTGTTCCTAGCAAAATAGTTCGTAGTAAGTAGAAGATTATGATAGCAATCTAATTTTTTATATCGTATGATTCTTCACATACCATAAGATTTTGCAATAATAAGCTTCATAATATATATCTTATTACACTTTAGGGGAATAAGGCGTACTGCGGATTATTTATATTTTCCGTACGGGAGTTTTTTCGGAATGGAGAGACTATGAAAAAAAATATTGTCTTTATGATTGCATTACTTATACTGTTCACCGGCTTCGCAACACCAAGTTATGCATTATCAGATTCGCAATCTGATTCAATACAAGCCTTGTTGGATGATGCAAGCCGTATATCAGGTGTACCGGGAATGTCAATCTCCATACTTACGAACAATGAAGTACTCTACTTTTCTTCCGGGTATGCAGATCGTGAAAAGGGACTGTCAGCAAGTGAAAATACTCTATATGAGCTGGCTTCGGTAAGTAAAGCTTTTACCGGCATGGGTATTCTGCTGATGGAAGAACAAGGACTGCTGTCAATGTCAGACCCTATCCAGAAATATTTGCCTTGGTTTACGTTAAAGTATCAGGGGAAACACGTTGATATGCAAAGTATGACACTCAATAACTTTTTACACCATACTAGCGGCTTAACAAATGGCAGTCACAGTCAAAACATTCCACAAGGCAATACGCCGGATATGTTGCAAAAAACCGTAGAAATGCTCGTAGATTCTGAATTGTCGTTCTATCCCGGTGAGCAGTATAATTACGGAACTGTTAATTATGACGTATTAGGTCTGGTTATTGAGATTGTGTCGGGACAAAGCTATGAAGACTTTATGAGGGAACAGGTATTTCAGCCGTTGGGTCTTCACCAGACGTATGTTTATAAAGAAGATGCTCGAGCCACCGGACAGTTGGCACAGGGCTACCGTTCTTCCTTTTTTATGACAACCCCATATAACGCGCCGGATTTTTCCGGGAATAAACCCGCAGGCTACATCATTTCTTGTACAAAAGATATGGCGCGTTGGATGGGCATACAGATGGGTATTGTGCAGGACATACCCGAAATATTCCATACGGTTATCGAAAAATCACATCAGGGTGATATGTCTGTTCCTGCTGTCAACGAAATGTATTATGCGGCGGGCTGGTCGGTAAACGCCAACCAAACGATTATAGAGCACCCCGGGGGCAATCCCAATTTCGGAACCGAAGTGGTCATACTGCCAAATGAACGAATAGCCATCAGCTTGCTGACCAACGGCGAAAATATCAATAGAAGCATGGTACTAAAAGTTAAAGATATATTAGATGGCAATCTGACGCAGTCATATGGAATAAGCGGCACACAGCTTTTGGACATCATTTTGTCGTCTGCCACAATTATTCTTTGCCTATTGGCTGTTCTGTTCTTTCTCTTAGGATTACGCAGAAGGAAAACGAATGAGCGGCAGCCAATGACAAAAAGGCGAATAATCGTAACAGCTATTTTGCTAATTGCTACGATTGTCCAGTGTATAATATGCTATGCATTAGATTGGTCAGAGATACTTATTTGGCGAACATATAGTGTTCTTACAGCTTTGATTTCGGCGGCCTTATTAACAGCAAGCATTACATGGTTTGTATACACTCACCGATATAATGCCTCGCTCCGAAAATAAGCATTTCATTCGTTCGCCTTATTGAAAAAACGCGAAGATTTCTTTTAATGAGAGAACAATATCAGCTTAGAAAGAAGTGTCAGGCACCCCCTATTTTTCGCCGTCACTTATGGTAGGGTTCTCCGCGGTTAATCTTCACCGCCCGATAAATTTGCTCCACTAGCACCAGACGCATCAGCTGGTGCGGCAAGGTCATGCGCCCAAAGCTCAAACGCTGCTTCGCGCGGCGCAGCACCTCATCGGAGAGCCCATGGCTCCCTCCGATGACAAACACGACATGGCTCGTCCCGTACGTGCCGAGCTTGTCGATTTCCGCGGCCAGCTCTTCCGAGCTCCAGAGCTGGCCATCAATGGCGAGCGCGACGACATGCGCCTCGCTCTTCACATGCGCGAGGATGCGTTCGCCCTCGCGCTCTTTTACCGCCCGTACCTCTGCTTCGCTCAGGGTATCGGGCGCTTTCTCATCCGCGACCTCGATCATCTGAAATTTGATGTACGGGGCGAGGCGCTTGGCATATTCCTGAATGCCCAGCGTCAAATATTTTTCCTTCAGCTTGCCCACGCCAATAATCTGAATCAACATAAAACCATTTCCTCCATATCTTCAATCTCGGTATGTATCCATTTATGAGCGATGCCTCCACACACCGTATATCCTCTAACGAACCTCACACACCTTATTCAGCCTCATTTACACATTTTGCGCGCCTAATGAACTTCAGCCACGCTAATACGCAGCATTTAAGCCATATGCACATCATTCCGGGCAAATAGCGTGGCTACGGTTCGTTAGCGCAAACATCGACCCAATTTACTCCGAATAAGACGTCTGAAGTTCCTTAGCATGATTGCCCCCCTGCTCGACCTCCCCACAAACAGCACAAGACAGCACACCACGCCAATGCGCAAACTCCCCCACAAAACGCAAAAAGAGCGCTCCGACACGCTCTCTTTGCTTCTTGCCTGTGATGTTCATACCGGATGGAAGGCAGGCCGGGGACACCCTATCATACAGTGCCTGCGGCCGTTCGTTCCTACAGTACGCTAAACGACGAGGAATTCCGCGTGCTGTTCGCATTCGGAACATTTGGCAGGCGGGTCCCAGTCGGCAAATTCCGTCTCCTTCAGATCAACGATATCCGGAGCGTCCTCATACTCATCGACGAACTTGTCAATGGCGATGTCCACGTGTTCTTTGCATACAACGTACATCCGTTCAAGCATCCTTTCTGTAACCAGCTATGCTCCCGATTCACAACCGCTTATCCATACAGGATAGCCACTTCTCTGTTCTATCACACCTCAGGCTGAAAAGAAACCCCTAACTCCCATTTATCGTGCCCAACTTCCAGAAAACCTCTCCATTCGCCACGAGCAAACGGCAAAAAAAGCGCCCTCTCCGGGCGCTGTATCATACATATATTCGGTTAGGCAGCTCCATTTACTCCAACCCGGATTGCGCCTTCGTCAGCAGCTTGCCGCCCTGAAATGCCAATACCGCATTGGCCCCCGTATCGCCAACCCCTTTGTAGTTATAAACCACCATATTTTCTGCTTCGCTCAAGGCTTCTCCCTCACCGCCCAGGATGTCGATTACTTCGTCAAACGTCATGCCCACTTCAATTTTCTCGTACTGTGCAAACGTAATAACTACGCTATCGCCCCTGCCTGCGGAACCGTTATTGCCTAGTCCGGCAGATGAGCTGCCTCCGCCCTGGCTTGCAGCAGCGACGCTTGCGCTCAGCTCATCCAGCTTTTTTTTCAGATCCGTAATTGTAATGTTCTGTTCTTCCAGCTTGCCGGACTGTTCCTCCAGCTTTTTCTCCAACGCGGCTACGCGGTCCTCCTGCCAGGAAGCATCGCCGCCGGATGCAGCATTCGTTTCTGTCTTGCTTCCGCATGCCGACAATACGGATAACAGCATCATAAGCGAAGTTCCGCCAAGCAGCAGCTTTCTAGCGTATTTCATAGTCCCAGGGCCCCCTATATTCATATCTGCTTCCATTCATCCGTCCAATACAACAACTCAGGCGCAGCACCAACGCCAACCCTCGACCATCGTCTCATGTCCTATAAGGCATAGTACTCACATGCTAACCAGTGTATCATAGCAGAAAACTTCTGTAACTGAGACTTTCGCTCTGGGCCCATCCGCTTAATCGGATAAACAAAAATCCCCTATATTCGCCAAACTGCGAGCCATGCCTGCATCAGACAAATGACAACGCCGTTCCCGAACAGGGGATACTCGCAATAATGTGCAACTGATAAACGGAGTGACTCCGTGCCTTGATCGAACAAGCAACAAGGCGGGACGATCTCCGCTTCGTTTTACTCCGGTTTATCTGCCAGCGTTACGCTGACCTTTTCCACTTTGCCATCGCGGTAGAACGTCACTTCCAGCGTATCGCCGATTTTCTTTTTGTCGTACAAGTACTTCCGCAGATCCAGCGTAGAGGTAATCGGTTGCCCGTCAAATTCCGTAATGACGTCGTTCAGCTTCAGGCCGGCTTCGGCAGCCGGACCGGATGCCTCCAGCACAACCACCCCGCTGTCTACATGCGAAGGCAGCTTCAAATCCTTGCGCTGCTCATCGTCGAGCGGAGCGTACGGGTTGCTAAGATCAACGGTGTACACGCCCAAATATGGACGCGTTACCTTGCCGTGCAGCAGGAGGGCATCCACCGTTTTCATCACTTCATTCATCGGGATCGCAAATCCAAGCCCCTCTACGCCCGTATCCGAAATTTTCATCGTATTGATGCCGACGACCTTGCCGTTCAGGTCCACCAGCGCACCGCCGCTGTTCCCTTCATTGATCGCCGCATCCGTCTGAATGACGTTTTGCTCCCAATCGTACACGCCATCCTGGTTGATCGACACCGGCAGAATGCGATCCGTGTAACTGACGATGCCGGAGGTCAACGTACCTCCCAGTCCGAGCGGATTACCGATGGCCAGCACCGTTTGCCCGCGCTGCAGCTTGCTCGAATCGCCGATCTCGGCTGCCGGGCCAAGCCCTTCCGCATCCGCAGACAGCACGGCAATATCGCTCACCCTGTCCTGACCGACCAGTTTGGCTTTGTGCGTTTCGCCATCTACCGTCACAATTTCCAAGTCGCTGGAACCTTCAATAACGTGATGGTTGGTCATGATGAAGGCTTTGCCGTCTTCCTTCTTGAAGATAACCCCGGAACCGAGCGCGGACTCCTCCATCGACAGACTGCTGCCCGTTTTGTGATTGACGATGCTGACGACGGAAGGACGGACCTTCGCAGCCGCCTGGATAATCCGGTCATACGGATCGGCTGCTTGCGCCGCTTGAACCGAGCCTCCGCTTCCGCTGCCAATGACGTTGGACAACGGGACTGCTGTCGGCTGCGAAATGAAGCTGTAAAGCATCACCGTCACGACCGAGCTAATCACCGAACTGATGACAGCCACTTTGACGGTCGAACCGAATCCGGAGCGGGAACGCGATCTGCGCGGGTTCTGCCAGCGATCGCGCCCACCGGGGCGGAGAATCTGAAGCTTGCCTTTCTGTACAGGCTCGGCGCGTCTTGATACCTTGGTTGAATAAAAGTCGTCTCCAAACAATCCCATCGTGATCCTCTCCCCTTCGTTGTCACGCATCAAGACCTTGACTGCCGCCTGCCCTAATGTTCGTCGCGAACATGAACCGTCGCGCATCCCCGCATCGTTCACGCAAGCGACGGACAAAATTTCCGATCACTATTCCTTAAGCATGCTGCATCCATCATATTGGCGCTTGCCCGTTTTGCTACTTCATGCTCATTTTCGGAAATCTTTCATATCGTTACATTTTCGAAGGCAGCGGATGCCATCGACTATGTATAACAACATCGCTTCCATCCCGGTTCGCCATGCTGTTTGCAGCCTGATATTTATGCATAAAGCTTCTCGATTCCACACGAACTTATGGCCTTTAATCCAGCCCTCTATATACTAAACACGAAATATTCCAAAAAGTTGCATAATCATGAAGATGATCGTAAATTCTCTGCATTTTTTCTGTCTTCCGCACCCTGCGGCTAATTAGTCACACTATCTATCACCACAAAAACAGCCCTGCTAACCGCCTATTTCCGGCGTAAATAAAATAATTTCCAGTCCTGCCGAGCCGTCCCTTTCAGCATACACGCCATTCCAGCCAATTTGTAGAGGGAAAAAGAGGAATGTTTTCCACGTCCTCTGACTACAATAATAGTAAAAGATATTCGAAGCTTCATAGAAGGAGGGTTAATGTTGAATCGCACACGCACACTCACAGCTATGGAAGAGGTTCATATGGCATCCAAACTGGCCGACCTGAAGGAAGAGCATTATCGCAACACGCTTGCGCTCAGTACGATGATCGAACTGCTGGTGGACAAAGGCATACTCACCCGCGAAGAGGTGGAACGCAAGGCTGCCGAACTCGACAGCTTTATGGCTGACCCACCCTATCCCATGGCGTAGGTCGGTCGTAATACGTGTCGCACAGCCTGAACTCATGGTCCTTATAAAAGCAACCGCGGCTCTCCATGGCATCGCGCACCGACATTCTGGCCAAATCGATCATATTATGGTCCAAGCTAAGGTGCGCCAGATAGGTGCGCTTGAGGCGCCCGTTCATCAGCTCGCTGAGCGCCGCTCCTGCCGCCTCGTTCGAGAGGTGCCCGATATCGCTCAGAATGCGACGCTTCGTATTCCACGGATAACGTCCCATGCGCAGCAGCTCCACGTCGTGATTCGCCTCCAGAACGAGCACATCCGAATCTGCAATCGCGTCGCGCACCTTATCGCTCATATAGCCGAGGTCGGTCGCCACCGCCAGCTTCTCGCTGCCGTCATCGAACGTATAGCCGACCGGCTCTGCGGCATCATGGGAGATGCCGAACGATTCGACGCGCAAGGAACCGAAATCCTTGTTCTCCCCCGTCTCGAAAATACGCCGGTTTTCCTCCGGAATGGCTCCGACCGATTTCTCCAGCGCTTTCCACGTGTTCGTGTTCGCATAGATTGGTAAATTATATTTGCGGGAGATCGCGCCTAGTCCTTTAATATGATCCGAATGTTCGTGCGTGACCAAAATTCCGTCCAGCTCCGCTCCCGAAATCTCCCGTTCCAGAAACAGTGCCTCCAGCCGCTTCGCACTGAGCCCAGCATCGATCATCAACGAGGTTCCCCCATGTTGGATGACTGTTGCATTTCCCGTCGAACCGCTGGACAACACGGTAAAATATATCCCCATAACGCATTACTCCTCTAGTTTGTCTGTCTTGGGACTGAATACATCCCCGCTGATACCCTGCACGTACAGAATCTCGCCGCTTTCCAGCACGAACCGCCATGCCGGCATCGCCACTTGCATATCCGAGTTGAATAACTGACCATAATATCCCAATTGAATATCCTTCACGATGGCATCATTGGGCAAAAAGTTCTCGATCAGCGTTCCCAGCGCCTTCGACGCCGGGAGCACCTGCTGCTCGCTGTCCTCCGTTGTCGTGATCCGCACCGGCGTCTGACGGTAACCCGTAATTTTCTGATCGCTGTAGAACAGCTCCAGGCTGACGTTGAAGAGCGGCCATTTCCCGTCCACCAACGGATGAAGAACGAAGGCCCCATCTTCGGCCATCAGTTGATCAAGTCGATAACTGCCGATTTGTACAATTTCATCTTTTAGCGCATTTTCCAACTCGCCCTGTGCAAAGATCAGCTTGCTGTCGATCGGTTGATCGAGATTGACTTCAAGGCCCGCCTTATCCTCTTCAATGAACTCATAGGACAGTTTCGGCAGCTTCGGCGTTTCACTCGGGATGGGGGCAAGCACTTGAATGCCCTTTTCCTCCATCGCCAGCTGGGTATTGTCCGCCAGGGAGGTGAAGTCCAGATTGGCTCCGGCCGTCTCCCGGGCATCCACCCAGATCTGATAACCAAGCACCAGGTTAAGCAGCAAAAAGGCGTAGATCAACACATTTTTCGCGCGTCCCCAATCCAACAACCTCACCTCCGCTATGACATGATTCAAAAGAAAACCGTTACACTAGGCCATTCCTATGACACCGTGGTCTCTTCTCCGTTCGTGAAACGGATGACCCATACGGGGATCAGCTTCAAGCCATCCTCCGTCGCAGACGGGCGGTATGCCGGATATACGTCCTCTACCTGACGAGTGGAGCCGGTCACCTTTTCGATCAGTGCCTTCAGCTTGTCCCCTCCCGAGAGCTTGACCGCCTTTTTGGTCTCCGAGCCTTCGTTCAGGTACTCCAGCGAACGTTCATAACTCGACACCGTTTCCTGCTGCATTTCCATGCTGATCGTACCGAAACGGAATTGCGCCAGATCGAGAATCGGAAAACTGCCATAGTACTGCTGGAATTGGAGACTGGTCCGGTTATCGCTGGATTCGATCATCATGCGGGACCTGCCCTTCCACCCGCCATGCTGGTTGACGAAATCCACCGCAGACAGCGCATCCTTGGCCGGGTCGCTCTGACCCGCCGGCGGTGCCGCAGGATCGGTATACGTCATCCAGCGCTGCTCCTGTTTGATTTGCAGACTGCGCTTGCTGTCCGTATAAATCTCCGATCCGTCCTTTTCCCGAATGTTTCGGGTCATGCTTGGATCGAAGAACAGGCTGCGCTGCATCTGCTCGACCGTGAATTGGCCTGTCGGCACCTCGGCTTCGATCGTTTCCAGCGCCGCCCTTGGAATGTAATATCCGCCTTCCATCAACGTATACGGCGTCCAATTGCTGCCGAAATCCACATGCTGCTGCACGTCCTGCACGGTCAGGTCGGCCTGTGCAGCTTCGTATACCACATCACCTTTGGCACTAAAGAACAGCGCATGCACCTTAGAGTCGTTTTTGGCCGTATAAATGGAAATTCGGTTGATCGTCTCTCCCTGGAACAGCGAGTCCGTGCCAAGCCGCATTACCCGCTGCAGCAATTGCACGGGAATGCCTTCTTTGAAAGACAGCTCAAAGCCTTGATTCTCCTTGCGAATCTTCTCCCAATTCACGGATTGCACGTTTCGGCGCTGGAAATCCTCAAACGTCCGGCCCTGAATCCGCGAATAGATCAACTGATAAAAGGTATTGCCCGGATAGAACACGGTATGTTTATCCCCACCCAAATGAATAATCATCTGATCGGGGAAGATCAATTCCTCAATATTGCGCTCCTGGCCCATATTCTCGGTTTTGACATAGTTTGTCTCGGAGGTGACTACCGAATCGCCGCCGCCAGGCAGACGATAAATCAAGAAATAGCTCTGCACGAGGCTCGCAGCTACCAGCGAAGCAAGCACGAGTGACTTAATGCGTTCCTTCACTGTGCTCACCTCCTTCGCTCCGCATCGGCAGCTTAAACGTAACCGTTGTGCCGACGTCCAGCTCCGATTCGAGCGAGATGCTGCCGTCATGCGCTTTTACGATTTCCCGGGCAATGGACAGTCCGAGCCCTGTGCCGCCCATGCTGCGGGATCGGGCCTTGTCTACCCGGTAAAACCGCTCAAAAATGCGGTCCAGGTCCCGCTGCGGAATACCCACCCCGGTATCGCTCACCGAAACGGCCAGCGTATTCCCGCCTTCGCGCCTTGCCGAAATCGTAATCGTGCCGCCCTCCAGCGTGTATTTCAGCGCATTGGACACCACGTTGTCCAGCACCTGGTCGATCTGGTCGCGATCCAGCGGAACAAGCGGCATCCCGTTTTCCACCGACAACACGGACTGAATATCCTTCTGATGCATCTGGAAGGAGAAACGGTCCGTCACTTCCTCCAGCATTTCCAGCACATCGGTGGGCTGTTTGCGGAGTCGCGCCTCTTTGGAATCGAGCCGCGACAGATGCAGCAAATCGGTAACCAGCCGAATCATACGCTCCGTCTCGTTTTGGATGACGCCCACGAAACGGCCCGCCAGCTGCGGATCTTCCAGTGCGCCGTCATCCAGCGCTTCGGCATAACTCTTGATGGTTGTGAGCGGCGTGCGCAGCTCATGGGATACGTTGGCGACGAACTCCCTCCGCGACGCTTCCAGTTCTTCTTGCTCCGTGACGTCCTGCAGCACGGCAATCGTCCCCGTAATGCCCAGGTCGCGCCGATGCACAGGCGTGAATGTCATGCGGATGACGACAGGCTCCTCCTGCCCGGCTGGCGCAATCTGCAGCAACGTCGATCCGGTGAATCCGCTCGCCAGCGCCTCGGCATCCTCCGGATCTATGCCGAGCAGGACGGCAAAATGCCTGCCCTCGATATCCGCAGGACGCATGCCCAGAATGCTGCTGGCGCGGCGGTTCACCAGTATGACTTTGCCATATTCATCGGTTGCCACCACGCCGTCGCTCATATTGGTCAGAATCGAAGTCAGCTTTTCCTTCTCTTCTTCGTTCTGGGAGAGAGCGTCGCGCAGCCTGCTCGTCATATAGTTAAAGGCCCGGCTGAGCTGTCCGATCTCATCCGTGCCGAATACGGGCGTCTGCTGGTCGAAGTTGCCTTCGGCCACCGCCGTGGCCCGCCGCGTGACTTCTTTGATTGGCTGGGTGATCGTATGCGACAGGATCACGCCAAGCACTGCCGTTAGCACCAGGGCGATCAGAATGCCCGAAATGAAAATTTTGTTGATGCCTTCCATGGTGGCGTACAACTCGCTCATCGAAGCGGCGATGTACACTGCGCCGATAATTTTGCCGCCGGACATGACCGGCTTGGCGACGACTTTTTTGCGCACATTATCTTCGTCGACAATGTACTCTTCATTATCCCGAATGCCTTGCAAGGCACGACTAACTACGGTTTGCGTGTTTTTCCGCCCCACGTAATCGGAGTGCGAGCTTAAAGAGGTCGTCAGCACCTTCCCGCTGGCATCGAGAACCTGAATTTCCGCACCGTTGATATTGAACAGATTGTTCACCAACACGCGCAGGTTTTCCGTACGGTCTTCACCAGCCTCCGGGTCGCCGCCAGCCAGCGTTTCGCCCACCAGCACAGACAACATTTCAGCCCGGGCCTGCAAATCCTCCGTAAAATTGCTCGTTAACGAATTCTTCATCGCGCTGACGAAATAAACCCCGATCAGTTGCATCGCAATCAGGATTAGCAGCACATAGATAATAATCAGCTTGGCTTGAATCGTGCGAAAGAACGAAAACTTCAAGAAGCGGCTCATTACAGACCTACGCTTTTGGGGCTGCGCACCAGATAACCGAGACCGCGCCGGGTCAAGATCGTTTCCGGCTTGCTCGGATTCTCCTCAATCTTCTCGCGCAGGCGGCGAATCGTCACGTCGACGGTCCGCACATCCCCGAAGTATTCGTAACCCCATACTGCCTGCAGCAGATGTTCGCGCGTCATCACCTTGCCCGAATTTTTCGCCATATAATAGAGAAGCTCATACTCGCGATGAGTCAGGTCGAGCGGTTCGCCTCCTTTGTACGCTGTATACATGTCCATATCGAACGCCAGGTCGAACAAACGCAGCACTTGCTTCTCATCATCCTCTGGTGCCTCCGTTGACGCTGCAGCGATGACCGGCTTCTGCCGCCTGCGCATCTGTGCCTTTACCCGGGCAAGCAGCTCGCGCGTACTGAACGGTTTCGTGACGTAATCATCCGCGCCCAGCTCCAGCCCGAGTACCTTGTCGATCTCGCCATCCTTGGCGGTCAGCATGATAATGGGCATCTCCAAATGAGCGCGAACTTCACGGCATACGTCCATGCCGTCTTTGCCCGGCAGCATCAAATCCAGCAGCATCAGGTCCGGCTTCTCGGATAGCGCCAGCTCAACCGCACGAATGCCGTCAAAGGCACAAATGACCTCATACCCTTCTTTCTCCAGATTAAACTTCAGAATGTCCGCGATGGGCTGCTCGTCGTCAACCACCAGAATCTTTCCCTGCATCTGCTGTATTCACCCCTATATCCTGCATGATCCGCCGCAGCGGTCTATTTCTCTTTTCTATATAAGCAACGCTTCGCTTCTCCAGATTGGTTCTGCCTCTCCGTTAGCGTGTAAAAATTGAGTTCAGCCTATATGCATGCTCATTCTCTATATAACGCACAAACGATGCTGCTATTTCCCGGTAGCGAAGCTTGTCTCCCCATTTCGGGAAATCACACATGTTTGTCCTACATTGGATGGATTATAATCAATAGTTTAACATACCTTGAGCGGCGTAACATCCCGAACCGGCGTCTCAATACTCAGAAATTGAAAGTTTTTTACATATTGATGATCATCGCAATAACATCTGCGGGAACCCGCCTGACCTCAGTCCCTGATCGGTCCAACGGTTCCTCTATCTTCCAGAACCAGAAAACCGAAGTCCTGCCATCGCAAAAAGGCCAGCCTAAGCTGACCCATAGATATAGCGGTTCGCACAGCAGCATTCGCAGCCACCACAATCCGCCTTATATTCAGTTCTAATTCAAATAAGTGAGCGGGTTCTCCACCGTTCCGTTGTTATGGATCTCAAAATGAAGATGGGTTCCGGTAGAGCGTCCCGTATTGCCCATAACGCCGATGCTTTCGCCTTTTTCGACGACTTGTCCTACCTTGACGCCGATGCTGTCCAGATGACCGTATAACGTTTCGTATCCGTTGCGATGGTTGATGATGATCACATTGCCATAACCGGTCTTCTGGCCTGCAAACGTCACTACGCCTTCGTCGGACGCCTTCACGTCCCGATTGCCGACCAGGTCGATGCCTTTATGCTGGCGGCCCCAGCGTTGTCCGTAGCTGCTGGATATGGAAGCGCTCGATACCGGCCAGGCAAACGCGCCAGTCCCTTCGCCCACGACCTTGGTTCCTTTCAGAACCACTTCCGTTACGGCAGCCTTCACGACTTCCTGACCCAGCCATTCTTCCTTAACGACCTCGCCATTCTCCTTGGTGACGCGGTACTGCATGTTTTTCAGGCCGCTCTGCCCCGGGCGGACCACTTTGGTCGTGCCAGCTTTCAGATCGGCGCTTTTGCGCACCTCGACTTGCGGTTTAATCTCGATTTGTTCCACGATCTGTTCGACCGACTTGACGGTCACGGCCGGTTTCGGAACCGTCAGCGTCAGTTTATCGCCGATTTGCATCGACGTTTCCTTGATTCCGGGATTGTTCTTGCGAATCTCCGCCTGCGTAATCTCGAATCTCGCTGCGATGGAGGAAATCGTGTCTCCTTCCTGCACAACGTAAGTTACCGGCGAGTCCTTGCCTACGGTCAAAGCCTTGACCGCTTCGGACACGTCCCAAATTTTGTTGGGGTCGGCTTTTACGGCGTCGGTGGAAACCTCCTCCTGGATGTCGACCGACTTCAGCGTGGTGCTGGGTCCATCTGCCTTGGAGGAAGAATTCGCCGATACCGACTTCGTCTTGAGCGGGCTGCTCACGGCCGCTGCCGATATGTATTTGCTCTGCACCTGTTCAAGTACCTTGTTCGCCGTTTCCTCGTCTTTCACGATGCCGATGACTTCACCGTCCACCTTGATTTCGACGCCTTTGGCGTAAGCTGTCAGCATATCGCTCAACTTATCCAACGTACCCTGACTGTCCACTTGAGGCTTGTAGGATTTCGCCGTTTCCGTCGTAATGCCTTCGGTATTCAGGACCATCTCTGCGTCCGGATATTTATTTTGGTATTCCTGCGTTTTGTCTGCGAATAGTTGTTGCAATTGTGCCTCGTCCGAGATGCTTCCGACAGGATTGCCTTTAACCAATACGTTGTAATACGTAAGCGTGTTGGCCGCTATGTATTGCTTGGCTGCGAATCCGATCGAAGCTGCGATGAATATCCCGCATGACGCGGCGATGATCCATTTGCGCGAGGTCCAGGCGCGCGCTTTCGTTACACTGAAGTTGGACATGCTCATGCTGTTCTTGTCTTCGGCCTTCGGGTGTTTTCCGGATGGTTCGTGTTTCCGGATTTTTTTGCCCGGTTGGCTTATGCCTTTGAAACCTTTCATGATTCTCTCCTTTTCAGCACTTCTAAAACCGCATTCTGTCAAGACATTACCCGTCGTGTCTGTCTTATGCCTGTCAATGGTTATATTGGGTGTCCGCAAAAATCAGGACTTTAGCTGCGTTTGTAAAAGTGTCAAAATTTTAACCTTTCATCACACCCGTTTACTTTAACACAGGTTTTACAGGCATTTCAACTACAGCGATCACGGCTCAAATGTGCGCTCCCAGGCCGTTTTCCTTATTTATGCATAATGTGGAAGACCATCACCGTCTGTGGCGATGCATTTTTTCCAAACTGGATTCACCCAAAAGCAAAGCCATTAGGAGTAGGTTCTAAGACCCAGTTTAACATCTTGATGATGCGCATTCACACCTTGCCTGGCTTGGGGTTTCACCTTCTATGAAAGAGTCGACCATCCTGTACGGCCGACCTCATCATAGCGGAATTTTGATCCGTTCATCCGATGGCGTCCCAAGTTTTAGCGAATGTTCCAATGTAGTTTTGATCGTCCGGCAACCACGTATACAGTGAATTATTTTCCAGCGGAGAATGCCTGCGATGAATCGGCCACAGGATCTCAAAGATGTAATTGCGCTAATTCCCTCCCAGCTCCCGAGAGCCAAAAAAGCCACCGGGAAGGGGATAATCCCGTTCCGATGGCTTCTATTACATGTCCTGACCAGCATGCGTACATAAGTCTCTATTCCGGCCCTAGGCCTTGAAAATACCTAGCTATTTTAACCTCTTCATTCAGCCTGCAGTACTTCCATCAGGCCGTCGTATTCTTCGCTCGTTAAATACTTGGAAATGACCTGCTCAATCTCTCGCAATTCTTCTTCCGTCAATCCGCCCTCCATGGCGCTCGATATTTGCTGCATCTCCTGTTGCGGCAGCTTGTTCATGAGCAGACTGAAGATCTTCTCTTTCTCCGCCTGCGGCAAGCTGTCTTTTTTGTTCGTAATATCGTCCGGTGATACAACGACCGCTCCGGTCTCTGTGGAGGCTTTGCCTTCCTCCGTTCCATTGGACGCGTCTGTGGTACCAGCGGTTCCATTGGACGTCCCTGCTGTACCAGCGCCAGCATTTGCACCGGTTTCCGATCCTGTTTCAGAATTGGCTCCTAGATCCGATTTTTCATTTAAGTTGCCCTGGCCTGAATCCGGGTTGCCCTGCGATGCATCCTGCGAGGCTTTTTCCTCACTCTTCGTGCTCCCGTCGCCTTCGTTCCCCATCACTGAAATGGCACCCTCGGGCACCTTCTCCTCCTCGGCCCCGACGGGTTTATCGGTCGGTTCCGATTCAGGCTCACTCTTCTTTTCGTTGGTTTTGCTCCCGCCCAGAGCACCCTGAAACATGGAGGTTAATCCAAGCGATGACCCTTCCCATTCAATATTGAAGCTTGCCAGCAGCGATTTTACGTACGATTGCACTATCAGTCCGGTTGTCAGCAGCGTCAATGAGCTGACCAGCACAACCGTGAGCAGCATTTTTACAAACCATTGCAGCAGTTTCATTTCTCTTCACTCCCTCCGATGATCCGTCCTCCAGCCTGTCCGGGTGACGGTTAAGCCAAATCCGCTGTTAACCAGTATTGACGGAAAATCGGGGTTTCATATCAGATCAAATGCGAAAAAGCCCCAAGCGACGCCGGATAGGCAGTACTTGGGGCTTACTTATTTATAATGATGGATCAGACGTAGATCGGCATAACCTGATTCGTCTGTTCACGGTTACGGCCTACCGAGAAGATGGCAATCGGAATGCCTGTCAGCTCGGATACGCGTTTGATGTAGTTTTGCGTGTTCACTGGCAGATCTTCCAGCTTTTTCGCTCCTGTGATATCTTCACTCCAGCCTGGCAGCTCCTCGTAAACCGCCTCGCACTCCGCCAGCATTTTCAAGCTAGCCGGATAATGAGTGATGATCTCGCCTTTGTATTTGTATCCGGTACAGATTTTCACGGTTTCCAATCCTGTCATCACGTCCAGCGAGTTCAGGGACAGGCCAGTGATACCGCTCACGCGACGGGCGTGACGAACAACGACGCTGTCGAACCAGCCAACGCGGCGAGGACGTCCGGTAACTGTACCGTACTCATGACCCGTTTCGCGGATCTGGTCGCCAACAGCATCAAACAGTTCTGTTGGGAATGGACCATCGCCTACGCGTGTTGTATACGCCTTAGCCACGCCGATGACCTGCTGAATGCGTGCCGGGCCAACGCCGGAACCGATACATACGCCGCCTGCGGATGGGTTCGAAGACGTTACGAACGGGTAGGTACCTTGGTCGATGTCGAGCATAACGCCTTGCGCGCCTTCAAACAGCACCTTTTTGTTCTCGTCGATGAACTCGTTCAGGACGACGGAAGTATCGCGCACGTATGGACGAAGAACCTCGGCATACTCCAGGTAATCCTTCAGGATTTGCTCTACATCCACCGGCTCGCCATCGTATACTTGCTCAATGACGCGATTTTTCTCCTGCACCAGATGGCGCAGCTTCAGTTCGAACTCTTCGGCATCCATCAGGTCCGCCATGCGGATTCCGATACGGGCTGCTTTGTCCATGTAACAAGGACCGATCCCTTTGCCTGTCGTACCGATTTTGTTCGGTCCTTTACGCTCTTCTTCCAGCGCATCCAGTACCATGTGATATGGCAGAATGATATGTGCCCGGTCGCTGATCGTCAGGTTTTTCGTTGTAAAGCCATTGTCATGAATATAATTAATCTCTTCAATAAGTGCCTTCGGGTTAATGACCATGCCGTTGCCGATGACGCAAGCTTTGTCAGTGTTGAAAATCCCCGATGGAATCATCGTCAGCTTATATTTTTTGTTATCGATCAAAATCGTATGGCCGGCATTGTTACCTCCTTGGTAACGAGCGACCACGTCCGCGCTTTCCGCGAGATAATCCGTGATTTTGCCTTTTCCTTCGTCTCCCCATTGCGTTCCCACTACAACTACCGTTGACATGTGCATTCCTCCGTGGGTGCCTTGCGCACCTTTTATTGATCTGTCCGTCCTCTATCTCGGCAGGCAAATGAATGTGAAAACACCGGCGGAGAAGCGTGCTAACGGACAGTGAAAACTCCTTCGTTACATTGGAAGGAAGGTTTTCGCTGCTTTAACGCAGCAGTAATAGTGTACCAGTCCCCATTTTCAAAGTCAAATCAATAAACGAACTAATCATATATTTTTCGTTGTTAATGTTCGGAAATACACCTAAGTTGCGGCTGAATGTATCCATTATTGTTCCAAAAGCACGCAAAGAAAACCGGCTATGCCTGCGCCCTGGAAGCAGGATGGCATGCCGATTTCTTATGGCAACACGGAATTGCGCAAAACGGCGCAACTCCATCATTGCATATAATGCTTTACGCATCAGAGGTCTGTACTACATCGCGAATGCATCGTTATGCGCCCGCTCGTAGTTGACGAATTTGTTGAACTGCTTCAGGAAGACCAACTCTACCGTACCTACCGGACCGTTACGCTGTTTGGCGATAATGATCTCGATAATGTTCTTCTTCTCGGTCTCCTGGTTGTAATAATCATCCCGGTACAAAAACGCCACGATATCGGCATCCTGCTCGATCGAACCCGATTCCCGCAAGTCACTCATCATTGGGCGCTTGTCCTGCCGCTGCTCCACGCCCCGGCTGAGCTGGGACAACGCGATAACCGGAACTTCAAGCTCACGGCCGATCTGCTTCAGCGTACGGGAAATCTCGGAGACCTCCTGCTGGCGGTTCTCCCCTGCTTTGCCGCGGCCGCTGATGAGCTGCAGGTAATCGATCAGGATCATGCCAAGCCCCTTCTCTTTTTTGAGACGGCGGCATTTGGCACGAATGTCGGCTACCGTGATCCCGGGTGTATCGTCAATATAGACTTCCGCTTCCGACAATGCAGCAATGCCCATCGTCAGCTTCTGCCAGTCCTCGTCGCCCTTGAAATCCCCGTTACGCATGACACCCGCATCCAGGTTCGCCTCAGCGCAGATCATCCGCTGCACAAGCTGTGCCGCCGACATCTCCAGACTGAAGATGGCTACCGTCTCCTGCGCACGAATGGCCACGTTCTGGGCGATATTCAGCGCAAAGGCGGTCTTACCTACGGAAGGACGTGCCGCTACAATGATCAAGTCACTGCGCTGAAAACCTGCGGTCATCTTGTCCAAATCGATAAATCCGGACGGGATGCCTGTTGTTGTTCCCCTGTTCTGATGCAGCGTCTCGACACGGTCGAACACTTCCATCAGAACATCGCGGATGGCAATAAAGCCGCTGCTGGAGCGACGATTGGAAATTTCCAGGATGCGCCGCTCGGCTTCCCCGAGCATGGCCGATACATCCTCTCCGCCTGCATAACCTTCGCTCACAATCTGCGTGGCGGTACGGATGAGTCGCCGCAGCATCGATTTTTCTTCGATGATCTGGGCGTAATAATCGACATTGGCTGCCGTAGGCACGCCATGGGCCAGCTTCGCAAGATAGCTGACGCCGCCGGCCTCCTCCAGCTCGCCTTTGTCCTTCAAACGCGAAGTCAGCGTGACAAGGTCAATCGGCTGATTTTCCTCGCCAAGCTGAATCATCGTTTCATAGATGAGTTGATGCGGCTTGTCATAGAAATCCTCGGTTTGCACCCGTTCCATCGCTGTAATCAGGGCCTCGCCCTGAAGCAGGATTGCACCCAGCACGGCCTGCTCGGCTTCCAGGTTCTGCGGGGGAATCCGGTCGAATAACATTTCGCCGCCCATCTTACTCCTCCGTTACCTGTACCTTGATAGTCGCTTTGACTTCAGGATGAACCTTCACCGTTACTTGTGTTACGCCGAGCGTACGGATTGGATCGTCCAGTTCGATTTTGCGTTTATCGATTTTCAAGCCTTTGGCTGCAAGCGCCTCAGCGATTTGTTTGCTTGTGATGGCCCCGAACAGGCGACCGCCTTCACCCGCTTTGGCTTTCAGTTCGGTGACTTCAGCCTCCAGCTTTTTGCCGAGCACTTCCGCTTCCGCTTTTTCTTCTTGTTTGCGGCGCTCTTCAGCTGCATTCTGGTTCTCCAGCGTTTTCATGTTTCCGTCGGTAGCCAGACGCACCAGCCCGCGCGGCAGAAGGAAATTCTGTGCATATCCTTCCGATACTTCCTTCACTTGTCCTTTTTTCCCCTGACCTTTAACATCTTTTATAAAAATGACTTTCATTCGAACAGCCCCTCTTCCTTTTCGATTTCAGCCAGTACGTTCATCAGCCGTTTTTCTGCCTCTCCCAGCGATCCTTCCAGCTGAACAGCCGCATTGGTCAAATGCCCGCCGCCGCCGAGCCGTTCCATGACGACCTGTACGTTCATGCGGCCGAGCGATCTTGCACTGATTCCGATCAGCCCGTCCGGACGCTCGCTGATCACAAATGAAGCGACGACGTCGTTCATGTTCAGCAAGGTGTCCGCCACTTGGGCGATCATCATTTGCGGGAGCTTGCTGCCGCGTTCAGTGACCGCAAGCGCAATGTTCCCATATACCATTTTAGCATGCTTTATGATTTCTGCCTTAGCAATATATTCTGACAGATTTTCTTTCATCAGCCGCTGGATCATGATGGTATCTGCACCACTTCTGCGCAGGAAGCCGGCCGCCTCGAACGTTCTTGACCCGGTATGCAGCGCGAAATGCTTCGTATCCACCGTAATTCCCGCGAGCAGCGCCGTCGCTTCCAGCGGCGTGAACTGTACCTTGTCATGGATATATTGCAACAGCTCGGTAACAAGCTCGGCAGCCGATGAAGCGTAAGGCTCAAGATAAATCAGCACAGCGTCGTTAATGAATTCCTCGCCGCGGCGGTGGTGGTCCACCACGACTACGCGCGTAGCGGCCTGTACCAGCTTGGGCTCCATCGTCATGGAGGCTTTGTGGGTATCGACAACGACGAGCAGCGTGTGCTCGGTCATGACCTGGGTTGCCTGTTCGGGCGAAATAAAGGCTTTGGCCAACTTTTCGTCCTTGTTCACCAGCTCCATCATTCGTTCAATGGACGGATTTACCCCATCCAGGACGATGCGTGCCTCCACATTGTACAGGCTGGCCGCTTTCCACACCCCGATGGAAGCGCCGATCGCATCCATATCGGGCATTTTATGCCCCATAATAATGACCCGATCGCTCTCCTGCATAAGATCCCGCAAAGCATGCGCAATGACCCGGGCGCGAACCCGCGTCCGTTTCTCGACGGCATTGGACTTGCCGCCATAGAAGGACAGCCGCTGTCCCGATTTGACGGCAGCCTGGTCGCCGCCGCGTCCTAGCGCCATATCGAGACTGGACTGAGCAAGCTCTCCCAGCTCGCTAATGCTATCCGAACCAAAGGCCAGCCCGATGCTAAGCGTCATCGGCACCTTGAGATCGGCGGTCATTTCCCGCACCTCGTCCAGAATGACAAACCGGCTCTGCTCCAGTTCCTGCAGCGCCTTGTGGTTCAGCATCATCAGGTAGCGGTCGGACGACAAACGGCGCAAATACACTTCGTACCGCTTCGCCCAAGCCGTGATTTCGCTGGTTACGCGGGCAATCAGCGAGGTGCGCTGCTGGTCGTCCATGCCTTGTGCCGCCTCGTCCAGATTGTCGAGCACCAGAATGCCCAGCGCGATTCGTTCATTTTCGTACTTATCCCGGAGAACAGCCAACTCGGTAATTTCATACACGTACACGTACCGTTCCAGCGGGTTATGGATGACGCCGTAATATCGGTCATCGAGTTGGAACTCGTCGTGCAGTTCCTTGGATGCCGCGTCTTTCGATCCGTCCTTCTTTTCTTTCGGCTGCGGCAGCTTTGGAAACAGATGGGTTAGCGTGCTGCCCACCATCGTTTTCTCCTGAAACATATCCGCCACAAAGCGGTTATGCCATTCTACCGTACGGTCTTCGCTGTACAGCACAATGCCGAAGGGAAGCATGTTTACCGCTTCCCCCTCCATCCGTTTGATGCGTATGGATAATCCGTTAATGTAATCATTCAATTCCCGGCGAAAGGCAAGCTCCGCTTTGATCATGACAATGCCGAGCGCCGAAGCGAGTATCAGGCTGATCAAACCAAGCGTCCAGTTGTAAATGGTCACGAACATGACCAGCAGGAGCAATAGAATAAACGCCCATACGGTATAGTAG
Organism: Paenibacillus sp. FSL W8-0426; assembly: GCF_037969725.1. Classification (NCBI taxonomy): domain Bacteria; kingdom Bacillati; phylum Bacillota; class Bacilli; order Caryophanales; family Paenibacillaceae; genus Paenibacillus; species Paenibacillus sp. FSL W8-0426. The sequence continues at coordinate 6,874,323 of NZ_CP150203.1, forward strand.
CCGTGCCAGCGCTTCTTCAGAAATTTAGGCATGACTCATCACCCTATCGTTTTGGTTTCGAAATTGCCTCTCGAAGCGGGAACGCCAGATCAATGATCCCGATAATCCGAAGCGGCCCAATGAAAAAGACGGCGGCGGCCAGCAGATAGGGGATTACCGGATTCCATTTCCTCACATGGGACAAGAAAAAGAAAAAACCGATAGCTTGAATCATGAAGCCCAAATTGATTAGCGGCGACAGATTGGCCGCGATCATCGTCCAATACGTCCCGTCGCTTTGTCTTGACACGACCTCGAAGATCAATGCAAGGAAGTAGTACCAGATCAACGCGCGTGGCATTCTCCATTCGCGTGCAGGCGGCAATTTGGACACCGTCACGCCCATAACACTCAGGATGGGACGAGCGACTGCATGCGTGATAAGAGCCATCACCATAGAGGTGACAACCAGTGCAAACGGAATCATGAGCTGCGTCTGTCTCGCCACGTCCTGCGTCATTTCCGGCGTCCATACAAAACCGTTAACCATCTGTGTGGATGATCCGGTTAATGGTTCGACCGTCAATTGAACCACATCGGTAATATAGCCGGACAGGTCGAACTGGAAAAATACAGTGCCTAAAAGCAAAAGGAACAAATATTCCCCCAGCATCGCACCCATTCCTGACATCAAAGCAAACAGAGCCGATTTCCTTTTCTTATAAGCATTACCCATAATCATGGCAGGAATCGTGAAAATCACGAGCAATAACAAATATATGGGACTGATCATCAACAAAATGACGGCTACCGGCACGAGATGCCATACAAAGGACTTCACCGATAAGGACGCGTACAATACGACTCCCGGAACCAGCACGAAAAAGATCGCGAGCACCGATAGAGGCGTTGGCAGCGAAAGCAACAAGAGCAAATACACGACGCTCCAAACGGCCGTTTTAAAGCTAAATTTCAACAATTTCACCTCTTACGCATATGATCTTCGAGCGCGGATATATCCTGGTACCAGTCTTCCAACTGGTGACCTTCCGATTTGTGCTTTTTCAGTTTCTCTACTAGCAGTGCATCCAGATCCTTGAACGGAATACCAAGCCTGCGGCCCAATATGTACACGCTCATCATCAGACTGGCGAGACTGTCCCCGATTCGGGAGGTGCTGCCTTCCCATAACGCTTTGAACAATCGGGACACCTGGTCAAGCACTTCGGTCTTCAGCCATTCAATCACTTTAGCGCGTTTGGCTACATCCAGTTCTTTAGGCATATTAGCGAAAGTCACTCTCCCCGGAAAAAGCTTTATTCTCCATTATAGCATAAAAAGGGGGGTGTAAAAATGTTCCCCCTTGGCAATGCCCCAAGCTGTCTCCTTGGATAAGGTTATGCTTAACATGATACCGAAAAGCACGGATTATCCCTTTTCTGCAACCGATTTTTTCAAATGGATTTGGCCTTGAGCGTTTCCTTGGCAACGATGCCTTCACAATATTCGATAATTTGGCTGCGCCGCACAATGCCGATAAATCGTTCCATGTCATCCACGACGGGTACAAAGTTCTGAACTTTGGCCAGATTGATCAAATCCTCCATGTTGGCATTGATCGATACCGGCTTGATATCAAGCCGCAGCGGAACGTCCTTGAGCAAAAACTTTGAAGCGTTTTCAAATGAAATCTTCCCTTCGGAGTTCTTCATGTGCCACAACAAGTCGCCCTCAGTCACGGTACCGATATATTTGCCTTCCTTATTCAAAATGGGCACCGCCGTAAATCGATGATATTCCATCCGTTCCAACGTTTGCCTGAGTGTAGAATCCGACGTTACGCATGTTACCTCTTGCTTGGGCAATAGAAAAAATGCAATATTCATACCCTTGCGTGTCCTCCCTTGTCCTACATACTCAAAAGTTTCTCCAAACTTTATTATACGGGTTATAACACGTGATGTTCCAATCGGGGGAACTCCCTGCGAAAAAGAAAAAAAACAGCAGCCCGTAAAACACGCACTGCTGCCCTGTTCTCATCACACATCGCTGGTATAGAATGGTTGGATTACTCGATCTTCTGCCGATCGGGAATCATCAGTGAGCCGACTGGGGTCGATTCATCCATCCAGTTCGTAATCAGCTCTTTGGCATATTGGACATCCTTCTCATCGGCCTTGCCATAGTAGATGCCATCCTTGCGCATCCCCTCGCCGAGAATCGTAAAGCTGGAAATTTGCGGCTTCTCCTGGGTCAACACCTGTTTGGCCAGGTCAATGATGAAGGAAGGCTGCATATCGGTCTGAAAATTGTCTCCCATGATCTGCAGCAGCTCCGGAATCTTGCCAATTTGATTGAGATTAAGCATTTCGTTCGCCATGGCGTTCAGGAAAATCTGCTGCCGTTTGGTCCGGTTAAAGTCGCTATCCTCACGGTACCTCACGTAGTAAAGGGCTTCCTGACCATCATAGATGGGTTTGCCGCCTTCAATGGTGAACTGTACATGATCCGGGTTTTTGTTCACGATATCCTCTTCAATGGGCAGCTTCACGCCGCCAAGCGCATCGACCACTTTTCGGATTCCATCAAAATTGATCGTGGCATAGTACCCGACATCGGCATCTAAAAATTTCTCCACCGTATTGATGGACATATTCTCTCCGCCAAAAGCGTAGGCATGCGCGATCTTGTCGTAATCGTCTTCGCCATCCTTGTTAGCATCCCGCCCTACAATCTGTACATAGGTATCGCGCGGAATAGATACCAGCAGCACCCTTGACTCCTTTGGACGCACAACGGCATACATGACCGTGTCGGAGCGTCCGCGGGTTTTCTCATAGGCGCGCTTGTCGGACCCGAGCAGCAGCACGGAGAATGGTTTCTCGCGATATACGATCGGATCAGGCGTTTTATTGCCTTCCTGCGGTACGTATGATCTGGAGAGCGAGTCTTCGACCGTGCCCGCCAGAAACAGATCGAATGCAGCCACAGCGAGCTGCTGGCGGAACAAATAACCGCCAACTAATAGTACGACGAGTGATAAGAGCGTTATATATAGGCCTTTTCTTTTTTTCTTTTTCTTCTCTTTAGTTCTTCTTGTCATTCGCGGATTCCTTCTTCACTCTCAAAATGAATTGCCAATCTACACTTAACCGCCTGGAATGCGTTCTGACACAATGTTGCCTGACGTCCCCCGTCCTGAAACAGGGTACCTTATGCTCGTTCTATTGTAAACACTGCTGCTCCGCGAAAAGTTACAATCTGGTTAAAAGAAAAGAACAGCTTTCCCTTCATGAACGAGCCTGTGGCCATTCGAATCCCTGTCCCTGCCTGAAAGGGAGAAGCAGATCGGTTGGATCAGCCTCGAATATTTCTTCAACAGGATTTGGAAATCCGAACACACGCGGATCAGAGAATGCTGCACTCGTATAGCAGATCGCTCTCCTTTCCATCCATATATGAAATGATACACCGGATTCAGCTGTTCGTCACGGCCTCGTTTGACTGAAGGCTTTTCTCCCGGCTGCGAATGCGTCCCGTAATCAGCGCCGCCACAAGCGTAAGCACACTGAAGATTACAGCCGACCAGAATAAGCCGCTATAACCCTGTCCGGTCGTCTGATGCACAGCCTCCAGCAGCGTATCGCGAATGCCCTGATCGGGGATTTGCGCCAGTCCCTCCGTCAGACTGGATACATCACTGCTCGCGGCCCCTTCGGATGCGAATTGATCCATCATTTCCGGCTGGACCTGGATGCCTTTGTCGGTGAACGCATGCTGGACATTCGTGCCCAGGTTCGTAAACGAGCGAGCAAGGAAGCCGGCGAAAATCGTAGGCGCAATCGCCATGGCCATCTGGCGGAACAACGAACTGGTCGCTACGGCGATCCCCTTGTTGTTCTCACCCGCTTGTTCCGTAACAAGCACATTCACGGGTGCTCCCAGCATCATGCCGAAGCCGATACCGACCAGCACGCTCGCAATGACGAACTGCCAGAGGTCTTCCACCCATAGCGGGAAGAGCAAGAAACCGACGGCAGACAGGAGACCCGCTACCGATAGCGTCCAGATCGGCCCTTTACGATCGACAAGGTACCCGCCGCCGCCCGCGCCGATGCCGGATGCAAGGGCCAGCGGCGTAAACCAATAGCCGGAAGCCGTGTTGGACACGCCCAAATACTGCTCGACGAAACCAGGGATAAAGATGACCGATGCCAGAATGGCTCCGGAGAAAAACGCGATAAGCAGCGTCCAGCGAAAAGAAGCGATACCGAGAAGCCGCGTAGACACCACAGGCTCGCGGCGTGTTCCTTCCAGCCTTTTCTCAAGGTAGTAGAAAATAATCAGGATAGCGATGCCTCCGGCGAAGAATCCGTAAAACATAGGGGATACGATGCTCTCCAGCATGTTGACGCCATCCAGATTGCTGAAGCTGTACATCAGACTGAGCACCCCGAGCGTTAGGACCGCTATGCCGCTCCAGTCTACAGCCGCTTTGTTGAGTTCCTGCTCCTCCTGGATATAACGGATGCCTGCCACAAACAATAGAATCGCAATCGGCACGTTAATGAGAAACAACCAATGCCAGTTGCCCGTAACATCCAGAATAAACGAACCGACGTTAGGCCCAAGAATGGCCGCGATGCCGTTCATGCCCCCCAGGATCCCCAAAGCGCTTCCTTGTCGTTCTGCCGGAAAACGGCTTAATACATAAGAGCTCGCAATGATAAATATCCCGCCGCCGCCAAGCGCTTGAATAACGCGAGATATCAGGAAAAACGTAAAGGACGTGCTCAAGGCGACGAGCAACGAGCCGATGCCAAACAGAGCAACCTCAATCAAAAACAGCTTCTTGCGGCCATAACGGTCCGACAGCTTGCCTGCAATGGGCACGCTGACTGCAAGGCCCAGCGTATACAGCGTGATCGTCCACGCCCCCCATGTTGGCGTCACGCCGAACGAAGCGTTCAGCGTTGTAAGCGACGAAGTAATAATGCCGTTATCCAATGCTGCCATAAAAACGCCGACCGCGAATAAAATGAGCGGCCATTTCATCTGTCTTTGCATTTCGCTGCCTCCTGATTCATAAAGTAGGTTTCGTTCTCTTCCTTATACATGTATATTAAACGACAACAATCCAAAATGACTCATTGGTCATTTTAAAGCAAATGGAATTCCTATGTCAATTTATGAGTAATCCAATGAAAAATGCCCCCTTGGTTTCAATAACCTGGCGGCATTCTTGACGAGCTGCACGGGTTGCCCTTAACGAGAGCCGAACCCGTATACTCTATATATGTAGATTTGTTCACGTCCGCGCTGAAACTACTGCTTGCTCGTAAAGCCATAGTTCAATAATTTGCGCGTTTCCACAAAGCGCCCTTCCTGCGTCTCGCTGCCAAACACCACCGAGATCAGGCGCTTGCCGCTCCGTTCGGCCGTCCCGACAAAATGATATCCGTCCTCTTGATCAAATCCTGTCTTGAGGCCGTCTCCTCCGTCATAGGCATACGGCCCATCTATGGAAGGCAGCATCCAGTTGGTATTGCTGACGTACATGCCCTTCTGATTCATGGATACCTGAATTTGACTGGAGATCTTCAGAATTTCCGGATGATGACGGATCAAATAATAGGCCAGGTTGCATGCATCAAGCGCCGTCATGGAGCTATCGCCTTGGATGGCATCAGGTCTATGGGGACCAAGGAGCTCTGTGTGCAGCCCGGTGGAGTTGGCAAAGTGCGTGCTTTCCGACAAACCGATCTCGGCCGCCTTGCGATTCATCGCATCCACGAAGGCAGACTCCGATCCGCCGATATGCTCGGCGAGCGCAATCGTTGCATCATTCGCCGAATACAGCGAAACAACATTGAACAGTTCGCGTACGGTGAACCGATCCCCTTGCTTCAACGATAACTGCTTCCCTCCCACCGAGCTCGCATATTGGCTGATGGCCACCGGATCGTCCCAGTTCACCTCACCATTGGAGATGGCATCCATCACCAGCAGTTCCGTCATAATTTTACTAATGCCTGCAGGGGATACTTGATTGGAACCATTATAATCGAGAATAATCTGTTTCGTTCCTGCATCCATCAACACGGCAGATGCAGCCTTGATGGCCGGCTTGCCTACCAACATGCCAGGCTGTATTCCTACATATATAATGACCAGCAAAGCTAGCAAAATGCTTGTCCGTTTCCAACGTTTTTTCACCGACGATCACCTCTTATAGATATAGACGAACGAAAGAGGCATTTTGTCTGCGATTTTTTTAAAAAAAGTTAAATTTTTTTTATCTTTTTGTTACCAATGCAAATTAAATAAAAAAACATGGACCCTGAACACCCGTGCAAGGCGTACAGAATCCATGTTATTCAAGGCTTTTACGCACAACCGATTTCATAAAGGACCCCAAATCCTAATCGGTGTTAAATCATCAGATGTAACCTTTTCCTGTAATTAAGGCACTTATAATTAAGAACATAATTTCAAGTGAAGTTACTGAGCTACTGCTGGTTTGTCTGCATTGACAGCCAAATCGCTCAGGTAGACTCCCGTACCATCGCCAATCGCATAGTTCATTACACGTTTGTTCACTGGAGACAACTCTGCACGGTACAGTGTTGGGAATACAGGCACTTCTTCAATCATGTATTCCTGCCATTGCTTGTAGATCTCTTTGCGTTTCTCTACGTCAAATGCTTCTGCGGACAATCCTTGTGCAAGCAGCTTGTCGTTTTCTTCGCTGGACCAGCGTGGGAAGTTATACAATGCGTCGCGTCCGTACAGACCGGATGGGTCAACGTCGATGCCGACGCTCCATGCCGCCTGGTAAACATCAACCGTAGGATCGTCTTTACCTGTGTTACCTACACGGTCATAGAAGTTGTTAAACTCAACCATTTCAAGGTTTACTTTCAGACCAATCGCTGCCCAAGATTGCACATAATAACGAGCCAGTGGTTCAGCTGTATCTCCACCGGTCATGGAGATGAAGTTGATTTCCAGCGGAGAGCCGTCCGGATTCGTACGGAACTCGCCATTCATTTTGTAGCCTGCTTCATCCAAAAGTTTCTTTGCCGCTTCCGGATCGTAAGTTACGCCCGGGTTGGAGGCGTCATGGAATTCCGGATGGGATGGCGGAATCAGCGTTGTTGCATTCCAGCGCAGACCGTTGTAGAAACGTTTACCTACTTGATCGTTGTCTACAGCCAGCCACATCGCCTTACGCAGGTTTTTATCAGCCATTTTGGCATCTGGATTCGTCACGACTTTGCCGTTCTCGGCATCCCATGTTCCGAGTTTGAAACCAATGTATGTGTATGCCCGATCAATCATGCCGAGGTATTCCACATTGGACATGTCTGCATTGTCTTTGTACTGATCCGTCGGGAAGGAGTCTACCATGTCTACTCCTCCGGATTTAAGTTCCTGTACAACCGTTGTCGGGCTGATGACTTTCAACGTTACTTTATCCAGCTTCGGAGCGCCGCGCCAGTAGTCCTCGTTTTTCGTGTACACAACAGACTCGCCCGGAACGATGCTTTCCACTTTGAATGGACCGAAACCGATCGGTTTTTCGCGCACTGCTTTGGAAGAAGACATATCGGCTACATCCATGTCGCCAAAGATATGTTTCGCCAAAGGATATGTCCACACGCCGCCTGTCAGCAGGGACGGTGTAGCTTCTTTATACGTAATGCTGATTTTTTTGTCGCTCAGCACTTTGATGCCGGAAATAGTTTTGGCTTTTCCAGCATGAAACTCTTCCATACCCACAATGCTTGTAAAGTTGGAATCGTAACGCGGACCGTCATAGCCTTTGCTTCCGATCACTTCATAAGCAAACTGCAGGTCTTCGGCGGTTACAGGTTTGCCGTCATGCCAATTTACGTTGTCGCGGATCGTCAACGTAAACGTTTTGCCGTCTTCGGACGTTTCGTAGGTTGCAGCGCCATCATTGGTATATACATAGTTGGCATCCCAAGTCAGAAGCCCTTCATCAAACCACTGCAGCACCTGGGAGTCCGGGTTACCCGAGTAGAAGTTATAATTCAGAGTTCCCTCAAAAGCCGTATCAGATACGAGACCGAATGTAATTGAACCGCCTTCGATGGCCGTTCCTTCATTCGTTTTGACATTGCTGAAATCTTTGATGTTGTAAATGCCTTCTTCATTGGCAGGCTTCTCTTCGTTCTTGGCCTCACCGGAATTGGCCGGAGGCGTTGTTGGCGTCGCCTCTTCCTTCTCTGAACTGCAGGCCGCAAGCACCAGTACAAAGACAAGCATCATGGTGAAAAAAATACCCCTTGAAAATAGTCCCTTCTTCATGAACCTTCCTCCCTTTTTTTAACCTCTTCTTTGTCTTGCATCCGTCGCACGCTTCAGAGCCTGACCGACATTATTTATACTCAACATCAGTACCAGAATCAGTAATGATGCAGGTAGCCATATCCACCATCTGGATTCCAGGGTTTGCGGATTTTGAGCATAGCTTACGAGAGTACCAAGACTTGGCGTACTTTCGGGAAAACCGAATCCCAGAAAGGACAGCCCGGATTCAAGGCCGATGTTTGCGGCCAGATTCAACGTCATCGTCACGATGATAATGGAGCTCAGATTCGGAAGAACCTGCGAAATCATGATTTTCAAGTGGGACGAACCCAAGGTTTTGGATGCTTTTACGTATTCCAGTTCCCTCTCTTGCAGCGCTTTGGAGCGGATCAATCTCGCAATCCCCATCCATAGAAATGCCGTCATGATTAACGAAAAGGAGACAATGCTATATTTAGGCACGGCGGTGACAAACGCAATAACGATCATCAACATCGGCAGGATCATGAAGAAATCAACCACACGCATGAAAATGTTATCGATGACACCTCCGAAGTAACCCGAGATCAATCCGAAGAAAATACCGATTGCACCCGTCATCAAGGTGACGAGAATGCCGATCGTCAACGAATTCCGAGTACCGATGATGAGCTGTCCGAACACGTCGCGGCCACCATAATCAGTACCTAACCAGTAGTCGGCGGAGGGCGGTTCATATAATGCGAACAGGTCTACCTTTACGATCTCGTCCTGATCAAGAATCAGAGCCGTCCCGTACACCAGAAGAATGACCACGCCCAAAAATATAAGTGAAATGAGTGCTACTTTATCCCTTACGATTTCCCTCCACAAGATGTTCATGCTTGAGGGGCTTTTATCCACTTTATGTGAGTTTACGACGACCTCGTTGGCCTTGCTCATTTGTTTTCACCCCGAAATGTTCAAGTTCTTACTTGATCCGAATGCGCGGATCGACAACGCCCAGAATAACGTCAGACAAAAGCGAACCCAAAATCGTAGCTATGCCGTATAAAAGAACAAGCGCGGTAACGACGCTGAAATCGCGAAGCGAGATGGAGTTGAGGAACAGCGAACCCATGCCCGGATAGCTGAAAATGCTCTCGATGAAAATGGTCCCTCCAATCAAGCCCGTAATTTCATAACCGAAAAACGCGGCAATCGGCAAAAGGGAGTTGCGCAAAATGTGTCTGTTGTAAACCCTCGATTCCGAAGCGCCCTTGGCTCTCGCCGTAAGAACGAATTCCTTGTGCTTGATATCGATAATTTCGCTTCGCAAATATTGGACGGTAGATACCGTCGTGATCAAGGCCATGGAAAGGGCCGGCAATAACAAATGGTAGAACTTGCTCATCACATAACTGAATGTCCCCGGCGTTTGTCCGGGAGCCACGCTGCCTCCGGTCGGGAACCATCCGAAATGGAATCCGAAGATCCACAACATCACCAGCGCAAAAATGAACAGCGGTGCGGCAAAGCCCAAATAGGTATACCCCGTAATCAAACGATCCGACCACGTGTCGTTGTATCGGCCGCTGATGATTCCGAGCGGAATGGCAATCAGGTACGTAAGGATCAGCGTTGCCAATGCCAGCCAGAACGTGTTGGCCACACGTTGGCCAATGAGGTCCATAACAGGCATTTTGAAACGGAAAGACTGTCCGAAATCGCCCTGCAAAGCATTCCGGATCCAATCCCAGTACTGCACGTACCAAGGATTGTTAAGCCCCAACCGTTCCCTCTGCTCCTCAAGTGCTTTCGGATCGACGCTTGGATCGAGCAGACCCGTTAGAGCGTCTCCCGGCATGGCCTTGGCCATCAGAAAAACGAGCAGACTGAGCAATATAATTTGGGGAATCATTATGAAAATTCTGCGTACGATTGTTTTCCACATATGGCCTTCAACCTTTCTGAGGGAGAGCTACACGGTGGGTATCCGAAATGGATCGCAGCGAGTAAGCCAGCCCTTCCTCATCAAAGAAATTTCGATAAGAATTCTCGTATTCGGATTTGACCGTCTGGCGGAATGCAATCATTTCGTCCCGCTTGGTCGGATCCATATCCGGAATGGCCGCGATCAGCCGCTTCGTATAGATGTGCTGCGGATTCTCGAAAATATCCGCCGTCGTCCCCTGCTCCACGTAACGACCCTTATACATAATCCCGATTTGATCACACATGTGCCGGATAATACCGAGGTCATGGCTGATGAACAGATAAGTAAGATTCAGTTCCTTCTGAATGTCCTGCATAAAGTTAAGCACCTGCGCTTGGACCGACACGTCCAGAGCGGATACAGGCTCATCCGCAATAATGAGCTTCGGCCTCAGGGCAATCGCGCGGGCGATTCCGATCCGCTGCCGTTGGCCTCCGGAAAATTCATGAGGGTATTTGTATATCGATTCGGGGCTAAGCCCCACCTTTTCCAGCAAATCTCTGACTTGCGTCTTCTCCTCTGCAGGCGACAGCTTCTCGTAGTTGCGAAGCGGTTCGGCGATAATGTCCAGAACACGTTTCTTAGGGTTCAACGAAGAATACGGATCCTGGAAGATCATTTGCACGTCGCGCTGGAGCTGCCGATCTTTGCGTCGTTCTTTGGTAAGGTCCTTGCCGTTGAACAGAATCTTACCAGCAGTTACATGGTTCAGACCGATTACAGCCCGACCCGTCGTCGTCTTGCCTGAACCCGACTCCCCGACAAGTCCATATGTTTGCCCTTCTTCAATGGAGAAGCTTACATCGTCGACCGCCTTGATGCTTCCGATCTCTCTCCTGAACAGCCCCCCGCGAATCGGAAAATGAATTTTGAGTCCTTCTACTTCAAGTAGTGCCATGTTGTTATTCCTCCTTCGCCTGATCAGGGAAATGAAAGTGCTGGTAACAGGTACACCTTACAAAGTGACCTGGTGCAATTTCATGCAACTCCGGGTTGTCTTCGTGAGCCGCATCGTTAATCCATGGAATTCTGGATTTGAAACGGCATCCTGTGCGAGGTAGGTTCTTTAATGAAGGGACGATGCCCTGAATGACGTGCAGTTTTGTTTTTTCTTCGGATAAAGTCGGAATGGAATTTAATAAGGAACGTGTATATGGATGTTTGGCATTGCTCATCAATGTGTAGATATCTGCAATCTCAACAATTTCGCCTGCGTACATGACGGCCACTCGATCAGCCATTTCAGCCACTACGCCAAGATCATGGGTAATCAGGATGATCCCCGCATGAATCTCGTTCTTCAAATCCCGGATCAGTTCCAGAATCTGCAGCTGAATCGTTACGTCTAGCGCCGTTGTCGGTTCATCGGCAATTAACAACTCGGGTTTATTGGCTATCGCGATCGCGATGACCACCCTCTGCCGCATACCCCCGGACAATTCGTGAGGATATTGCTTATATACATGTTCAGGGCGGGGAATGCCCACTTGATTAAGCAGGTCAATGACTCTGTCTTTCTTCTCTTTGGAAGATAGCTTCGGTTCATGCAAGGTCAGTATCTCTTCGATCTGATCGCCGATGACCATAAGAGGATTTAGTGCGGAAAGAGGATCTTGAAAAATCATGGCCAGCTCTTTGCCGCGGAGTTTGTTCAATTTATTGGATGGCAGGTTGGCGATATTCTCGCCTTTGTACAAAATTTCGCCTTCAATCTTGGCCTTGTTATGGAGACCCATAATCGAAAAGGCAAACGCGCTTTTGCCTGATCCGGATTCACCTACGATGGCAAGCACTTCATTCTTTTTAACCTTTAGGTTAACATGATCCACCGCCGGGTAGTATTCATCTTCAATTCTGAATGACGTCGTTAGATTTCTGACTTCCAATAGTTCTGTATTCAACTCGATCACCCTAACCCCAAAATTTCCGCAGATCGCTTCGTTTCAAAGGATTCATTGGATGTATATTTCCATTTTCCAGAATCATATGAACGAAAGTCTATGCAAATTACCTTTTAATTGTAAAAAGAGCTATGAAAGCTCATTTAGACCGTTGGTCAATTAATGCTCACAATTCCTAGTGGGATTATACTGGAAAATAATTAATGTAATCATACGTGTAAATTTAGATGACGTCAATCATTATTTTGAGATTTTTGGTATAAATGTTTTCTATGCTACATATATGGGTATTTATTATGCATTAAAGGTAAAATAAAGGAAGGTTGTACGTAGAGGATGTCCCTTTTATGGGATTTATTACAATTTGATTGCAAGAAGTGTTACAAATATGACATTACTGTTACATCAGATCCAATGTTCAAGCATCAGGAAATGTGGTTTTCTGTAACTTTCATGTTATGTTTCGTGCCAAAAATACATTTTCCTAAATTTGTCCATGTCAGGCGGACAGCAAACAATTTTATCCAAAACTTCTTTCTTTACGCCCTTCATCAGATGATTGTAAAAATCCTAGTTATTATAGTATATGTTCATTTATTTGCTGCTGTAAAGAATGAATTGTCAACTTTTATCATTTATTTTACAAAAGGTTGAAAAAAGTCCTGCAATAAGCAGGACTTTTTTAATATTTATGCGTTTATATCAATATTTATAATATCAATGTACTCCCTCTGTTGGCGGCCGCTTCCCACGCTTTAACTCGTTAATGCTTAAGCCAAAATCCATTTGCAAGTGAGGATAATCCGGGAAATTTGCCCAGTCCCCGCCCCAAGTGAATCCCAGCTCCTTGGCAATGTCCACCACTTCCATCCAATCCGCTTTACCGTTTCCGTTATCGTCGCGTTCCATATCCCATACGATGTCTCCATCCGGCGTCCGAAGGGCAAAATCAATGGCCAGTCCATAATTATGATATGATTCTCCGCCGCGGGCATTCGTAACGATGTTCCCTGCCAAGGCTCTCCCTTGTTCAAAAAGCTGATCCTGTTCCTCTATACTGCGATACCCATGCGTGATGACAACTTCAATGCCGATTCGAGCCGCCTTACGCACGAGCAATTGCTCGCCTTCCACGACCTTGGGATGAAGACCAGTAATCGGTACCGCTGCTTGCTGTTTGCCTGGCCATATTTCATGCACGCGATCCTCTTCCTGGATCCATACGTAAACGACCGAAATCAGCAATGTGGCAACAATCCATGATCCAAGCCGCCTTTTCCGCTTTTGCTTCATTCTGCGCTTTGATTTATTCATAGATTCTCCTGATGTGTGTTCTTTCGTCCAACACTGCATTCATAGACTCTATTATTATAAAACATTTCGCTGCAAAATGCCTCTCGGCGCGATTAGCGAAGGATCTTCCCGAAATGCAAAAAAGCAGCCGGCGATTAAGCCGACTGCTTCGTATCCAAGCTGAGTAAATACTACTCAGTTGTGTATGGCAGCAATGCGATTTGACGGGAGCGTTTGATGGCAATCGTCAGCATGCGTTGATATTTAGCGCTAGTACCTGTTACACGGCGTGGCAAAATTTTTCCACGTTCGCTGATAAATTTACGGAGCAAGTCCGTATCTTTATAGTCGATGTGAGTGATTTTGTTCGCAGTGAAGAAGCACACTTTACGACGTTTGTTGCGGCCGCCGCGGCGAGCCGGTCTTTTATCGTTGTCTCCGCCTTCTCTTTGCTTGAAGCTCATGCTTTTCAGTCCTTTCCTATCGTTATTCCGCCAACTCGTATGAGAAGCGGTTCACGTTAAAATGGCAAATCATCATCCGATATGTCAATCGGTTTTCCGTCATCGGAAAAAGGATCCTGATTGTTACTGCGCGAATAGCTGTTGTTGTTGTTATTCGCACGTCCGCCGCCTCCGTAAGAAGGCTCCTCACGCATTTGTCCGCCACCGCCGCTATTGTTGCTATCGCGGTTAGACTCCAAGAAACGAACGTTATCGGCAATAACTTCGGTTACGTATACACGTTTACCTTCGTTATTTTCGTAATTTCGTACTTGAATGCGTCCTTCGACTGCAGCCAGACGCCCTTTGCGCAAATAGTTTGCACACGTCTCAGCAAGCTGTCTCCAGGTTACGACCGGAATGAAATCCGCTTCCCGCTCGCCTCCTTGGCTCGTAAACGGTCTGTCTACTGCCAAAGTAAATTGCGTAACTGCTACCCCAGCCGGAGTATAACGCAGTTCAGGGTCCCGAGTTAATCGGCCGATCAGAATGACACGGTTCAACAATGTAATCCCCTCCTTCAGAGCGTGTTAGGTACAATCATCACGGGTTGTCTTAAGCAACAACGTCGTTCGTAATGAGATAACGAATGACTTCGTCAGAAATTTTCATGAGACGCTCAAGTTCGTTAACAACTGCTGGTTCAGCAGTGAAGTTAACCAGAACGTAAACCCCATCACGGAATTTCTTGATCTCATACGCAAGACGGCGTTTACCCATAACGTCGTGAGCAGTAACCTCACCACCGCCGTTGGAGATGATGCCTTGGAATTTTTCGACTGTAGCTTGAACAACTTCTTGCTCAACGTCAGGACGAATAATGTACATCACTTCATATTTGCGCATAATTTTCACCTCCTTATGGACTTCGGCCCTCAATCCGAGTTGAGAGCAAGGAACGAGCACAAACTCGAACCATATTACTATAACAAAAACAACACCCGAATGCAAGCAAACGTTCCCTTTATTCTTTGCACATGATCAATTCCCGGTTGGAGCACACTATATGGGCAGCACGAACGACCATATTCAAGGAGGGAAGCACCATGGGTGAACGAACCGAGTTTGAACCTGGAGACAAGGCACCGAACGATGGTGAATATACGGAGGTTGGGGAGCGAAGTTTTCACACGGAGATCCAAAATCCTAAACGGGTAACGCTGAAAAAAGGCGAGCCTTTTCCCGAAACGAGCAATCACAATCGCAAATGGAAAAAGCTGACCAAGGCACGGGTGCATTAAGAGCAACTTTTTTTTCGGAGGGCTGTATATAATCCGTCAACATGCACATAATACAATTAGGCGATACACAAGAGAGGTGTGGTTCCGTTGGACTACGTAGCCGAACTTGATTGGTTCGTTGGAGATGCATCACGTAATATGAAGAAGCAAGTGGTAAGTGCGTAAGACCATTCGTCTGAAGCACGTGTATTGCTCAGCAGTACGCCAGGTTTCTGACCGTTACGACCGATTGTTTTCTAACTAAACGCTGTATCGCCTTAGAGAGCCCTTCGGGGCTCTTTATCTGTTTTTGCAGCTTTTCACGTTGTCCATAAGCTTAATATGAAAGATGAACCATCAGACTAAAACGAAAAGACCTTCCATTAAGGAAGGTCTTTATCTTCATTTGATAACGTTAGTAGTTAGTGGCGGAAAGGGTGGGATTCGAACCCACGCACGCTTTGACACGCCTAGCTGATTTCGAGTCAGCCCCCTTGGGCCTCTTGGGTACCTTTCCGCAGCAATACTGATTATAGCACAGTTAATCGGATATGGCAATAGCTTATCCAATTAATTTGTAATCGGCCATTGCTATGGCTGTACTGCATTCAATTACTCGTCCGTTTTAACCTCGGTTTCTTCTTCGGCAAGCGTAGAACGCAGTACTTTTTTCAGGCTTTTTTCAAATTTGGCTCTAGGAATCAGAACACTGTGCTTGCACCCCACGCACTTGATCCGGATATCCATGCCCATGCGAATGATTTCCATCTCATTGCTTCCGCATGGGTGCTGCTTCTTCATCTGCACGATATCGCCAAGTTGAAAAATTTTACGCTCCACCTCTTCCATCCCCCTCGTCCTTTTCCTGGGCTGAAGCAAACTCCAGCGCAGCCTGACTGCTGTTATCCCGGTATTCGAACATTTTTTTCACATCGCTCTGGATTTGGCGTTCCACCGATGCCCGCGAATTGGGCATACACTCGGCTACGATTCGCACTACATACTCTGAGGTCGTCATAGACTGAATGCCGAGCACATCAGGAACCTTGACGATATTGAGATCGCGGTCCTCGATGCCGGCGAGGGCCCTTTTTACAAGATGGACAGACTCATCCAAGCTCTGCTCTGCTTTCATTGGAATATCGACAACAGCAAGGGAGTTGGACATGGAGAAGTTCGTCACGCTCGCGATCGTACCATTAGGAATGATATGAACCTCACCCTGCCAGCTCACCAATTTAGTCGTTCTCAGACCAATCACTTCCACTGTTCCTTTGTAAGAGCCGGTCTGAATGACATCTCCCACGGCGAACTGATCTTCAAGAATAATGAAAAATCCGGTAATAACGTCCTTGACAAGGCCCTGAGCCCCGAACCCGATGGCAAGACCAAGCACGCCGGCACTAGCCAATAGCGGTCCTACCTTGACGTTCAGCTCCGACAGCACCAGCAATACCATAATAAAGTTACACGTAATGGAGGTCGCATTTTTAAGCAGCTCGCCAACCGTTACGAACCTCCGTGGATTCACGCGTATCCGTCCTTCTTGTTTGCGGGACATGGAACGGTCGATGATTCGATGCACTACCTTTATGGCAATACGTGTAAGAATGAAAATAATGATCAGACGAAGCGAACTGAACAGAATGCTCATCCACATTTCGCCATCGGTTAACTGGTTCCACAATTTATCTGTCCACCGGATAGCGGTCTGAACGGCTTCCTCCGACGTGGAGGTCGGTGGTTCTGTCGCAAATTCAAAGGGCAACATGATGACTCCCTCCTCTACATCGGTATGTTATCATAGCTTGTTTCATTTTTGAAATAGAGGCCCCTGATCTCGACGAATTCATTGCGAATGATCTGCTGAACTCTGGCAAGATCCTCTTTGGGGAATTGGATGCATAATGCGCAGCCTGCCGTAATTTCCTTCGGCGTTGGAAACAAATCAATTTCGATCTCCGCAAACTCAAGCAGCATCTCTGCCCTAAGCGCCTGCTGGGTCGAATCAAAAGCAATAAGCAGCCAATCATCCAACCATTCGTCCATGTTCGATCCCTCCAAAAAAGCCTGACTGACAAAGTATAAAATCTTCTATCCTTCCATATACTGATACTACCATTTCAAGGGGAGAGGATAGATCCTATGAATCCAACTTCACATTCCTTTTCGTCTCATGATACCACCAGTCTAAAGATTTCGCATACTGATCCTGGCGCCCGCTCCGCTATTATCCACCGTTTAATGTTCCATCTATACAAAGCCCATTCCCTGCGAAATGTCGTCGTGGTGTGCATCGGCACCGATCGCTCAACCGGCGATTGCCTTGGCCCGCTTGTGGGTTCGTCCCTGTCGAAATGGGACAGCCCCCTCTTTCACCTATACGGGACCCTCGACGAGCCTGTGCATGCCATGAACTTGCAGGATACGTTGAATAAAATCAACGCAGCCCATCACAATCCCTACATTATTGCCGTCGATGCCTGTCTGGGACAATCATCCAGCGTTGGATGCATTCAAGTCGTTAACGGTCCATTAAAGCCTGGAGCAGGCGTAAATAAAGAATTACCGCCGGTCGGCGATATCCATCTTGCTGGTATCGTTAACGTCGGCGGTTTCATGGAATACTTTGTTTTACAGAACACCCGGCTGAGCCTTGTCATGCGTATGTCCGAAATGATCGCCAGCAGCTTGTATTCCGCCATTCGCGAATGGCATACCCGTTCTACTCTGCTTGCTGTGCGAGACTGATAGCTTCCTTTTCCTCCGGGGATAGGGTATACGAGGATTCTCCCCCTTTAAGAGGTTTAGCGTACACATAAGAACCATCACGGTTAAAAATGCCCGTTAATACCATGCCATCTTGGCTGTCGTTGATCATGGCCACGGAGAAGCTGAGATCGCCGCCGTTTCCGCCAAAGGCATTGTACCGTTTTACGCCAACCTTGCTCTGGATGCGGGCCAGTTTCTGCGTAATCGTCTGCAACTGGTTCGTTTGCATCTGATGCCCATCCTCAATGCTATCCATTTGGATTTTGAGGTTGATCAGCAATGACTCCAAATCCTCGACGCCGCTGCCGGCCATCATTGCTTCGTATTTTCGCTTGAACTTTCGAAGTCTTGCTCCTTGGGCAATGCTCACAATCAATAAAATTACCGTCAATAATGCCAATCCGCCAATAATCCATAGCAGCTGTTCCAGAATCAGCTCGTTTATTTCAGCCATGTAGTGTAACTACCCCTCTGTTTGTTCAAATTCATGTTTGCGTCTGTTGCATCAAGACGGTATCCCACATGTTCCTATTGTTGCCTGGCGGCATTCCATTCCCTAGATTAACCTAACCCTCTTCTTCTAATCAACCCGAAAATTGTAACATGTAAACACCAAAAAGATACAAATATGGAAATCTACGCGGCGAATTCGTATTATAAAGGTGTCTTTCAGGTGAAAAGTCGTCCCTAAGTCTACTCTTATTCCATGTTTGCCAGCTCTTGTACAGCCTCGATGAGGGCATTCACCTCATCCTTTGTAGTACTGTATCCCACGCTTGCCCGTACGGCTCCACTTGCCGTCGTCCCCGCCGATTCATGCGCAAGCGGGCTGCAATGGAATCCTGCCCTTACGGCAATGCCGAAGCGCCGGTCAAGTTGAAATGCCAATTGGGCCGAATCGCAGCCTTCTAGGGTAAAGGATAACAAGCCTGTGCGTGGTTGATCAGGTTTCGGTCCCAGCATGTGTATGCCTTTAATCGAAGACAGTCCATTCATCATATGCTGAATGAGTCCCCATTCATGCTGGTATATTTGTGCCGGATCCAAGGAGGATACATGCCTCACACCTGCCTCCAATCCGGCTATGCCCACCGTATTCGGCGTTCCGGCTTCATATCGGTCCGGCCGAATAAGGGGTTGTTCAATGGCTTCGGACTGGCTCCCCGTTCCCCCGTGGATCAAAGGCTGCACATCGAGTTCCGGACCTATGTAGAGTCCACCCGTACCCTGTGGGCCGAGAAGTCCCTTGTGCCCGGGAAATGCAAGCATATCGATCTCCAACTGCCGTACGTTCAAAGGCAAAATTCCAGCGCTTTGAGCGGCATCTACAAGCAATGTCGCCTTATGTTTATGAGCGAGCAGCGCAATCTCGCCGATAGGAAGTATGCTCCCGAGCAAGTTCGAACTATGCGTGCACACGACCAGCCTGGTGTTAGGTTTGAACATGCGCTGCATTTGCGCTAAATCAACATCGCCGTTCTGATCGACACCAACATAATCCACCTCAACACAGCGAGTCCGTCGTAAATACTCCAGCGGTCGCCGTACCGAATTATGCTCGGCCATCGTCGCAATGACATGATCCCCATGACGAACCCATCCTTGGATGGCGATGTTTAACGCTTCCGTTGTATTTGCTGTAAACGAGATATCGTTGGCATTATGAATGCCCAACAAGTTGGCTATTGACTTTCTGGCCCCGAACAGCACCCGGCTTGCCGAAACGGCCATGCGGTGGCTCCCTCTTCCGGGGTTGGCCCCAGATTGTTGCAAGGCATTCACCATGGCTTCTGCAACGGCTGGCGGCTTCGGCCATGATGTCGCGGCATGATCAAGATATATAATGTCTTGCACCTGAACTACCACCTCTACTTCGATGATGGCCACTTTTTCATTATGCGAGAAAAAAAGAATAATGACATATCAAGTCTCCAGCGTTCGGAGGCGATATGTCATTCTCATGAGAGGCCCCGCTGATGTTGCCCTACTTGGCTCTATTGCAGCAACTCTAACAGCCGTTCCAAATCCTGTTTGCTGTAGTAGTTAAGCTCGATTTTGCCTTTGTCCTTATTATGTTTGATCTTTACAGTTGTTTTGAAGCGTTCGCGCAGCGATTCTTCCAGCGTATCAATAAAAGGGTCCTTTTTCTTCACCTTGGCTTTGGCCTTCGCCTCGCCCAACTTGGAACGGTCCAGTTGTTGAACGGCTTCCTCCAGCTCACGAACGCTCCATTCTTGATCGATGGCCTGTTTGGCCAACTGTTTCATCATGTCCTGATCTTTTAACCCCACAATAGCACGAGCATGGCCCATGGATAACGTTCCACGTGAAACATAATCCTTAACTTCCTCCGGCAAAGCCAATAACCTCAAGAAGTTGGCAATATGCGAGCGGGATTTCCCTACTTTCACAGACAGTTCTTCTTGCGTTAATGAGAACTGTTCCATTAAGCCTTGGTAAGCGACAGCAACCTCCATTGCATTCAGGTTCTCCCGCTGCAAATTTTCAATAAGTGCAATTTCCATCACCTGTTGGTCACTAAAGCTGCGTACGACAGCAGGTATGGTTGTATTGCCGCAATATTGAGAAGCTCTGAAACGACGCTCACCTGCAATGATTTCATATCCTCTCAGCACTGTTCTGACAATAATCGGTTGAATAACGCCATGCTGGCGGATCGATTCGGCTAATTCGTGTATTGCATCTTCGTCAAAAACTTTGCGGGGTTGATATGGATTGGCCCGCAACTGATTGAGGGGGATTTCCACGACTTTGTCATCGTCATTGATTGAAAGCGATGGGATCAGGGCATCCAGGCCTTTTCCAAGCCGCTTACTCATAAGAAATCACTTCCTTCGCGAGCTCTAAATATACTTCCGCCCCTCTGGACCGAGGATCATACGTAATAATCGATTGGCCATGCGATGGAGCTTCGCTCAATCGAACATTACGCGGAATAATGGTCTGATACACCTTCTGTTGGAAATACTTCTTCACTTCTTCAATGACCTGAATTCCCAGGTTCGTGCGTGCATCAAACATGGTAAGCAGTACGCCCTCAATTTGCAAAGACGTATTCAAATGTTTCTGCACCAAACGCACCGTATTAAGCAATTGGCTTAATCCTTCTAACGCATAGTACTCACACTGAATCGGAATGATCACCGAATCGGAGGCTGTTAACGAATTGATGGTCAACATGCCAAGGGAGGGTGGGCAGTCGATCAGTATGTAGTCATAATTTTTTTTCACTAGGGCGAGTGACTTTTTCAAACGAACTTCCCTGGAAATCGTAGAAACCAACTCGATTTCCGCGCCAGCCAGTTGAATTGTTGCAGGGATAATATGAAGTCCTTCGATTTTCGTTTCCAAAATGGCTTCTTGGGGATGAACCTCATTAATCAACACATCATATATGCAGTTGGCCACATCTGCTTTATTAATTCCAACTCCACTCGTTGTATTTCCCTGAGGGTCAATATCGACGAGCAATACCCTTCTCCCGAGCGAAGCCAGACCTGCACCCAAATTAACAGATGTCGTCGTTTTCCCCACACCGCCCTTTTGATTGGCTATGGTCATAATCTTAGACAATTACTTCACCTCAAATATAGGAGTCTTTTCTTGTAGGTTTAGGTTTATGAGATATCGTTAACTAAAAGCAGGTGGCGATCATCCATTGCTGCAACAACCGTTTGTGCACCCTCATTCCCTTTCGTGCTGTCCATTCATGGCTTGCGTAGATAAAAAAAGCGGCCATTGCCGCCTCAAAGCTTCAATTATTTGCGCTTAGGTATATGAATGACGATTTCATAATGGTCTTCATGGTCCGATTCTTTCGTCTTAATATCCATGCCTGAACCAGTGACCATATCAATCGATTGCCTGATCGTATTGAGGGCAAGCCGTACATCCTTCGTATAGGATATGCGCTTCGATTTTTTCACTTTGGATGCTTCTTTATAAAAGGCTACCCGCGCTTCCGTTTGCTTGACGTTCAGTTCTTTGTCGATAATTTCTCCGAGCAGCTTCATTTGCAATTCCTCAGTGTCGAGGGAAAGCAGGGCCCGTGCATGCCGTTCCGATATTTTTCGTTCCATCAACGCCGTTTTCACGCCTTCCGGAAGCTGAAGCAGCCGGATTTTGTTCGCAATCGTGGATTGGCTCTTGCCAAGACGTTGAGCAAGGCTCTCCTGCGTGAGCTGGTGCAGGTCGATCAACTTTTGATAAGCAACGGCTTCTTCAATGGAAGTAAGCCCTTCCCGCTGCAAATTTTCGATCAACGCAATCGATGCCGCCTGTGAGTCATTGAATTCGCGCACGATGGCGGGAATTTGCTCCATACCCAGCTTGCGAACCGCGCGCCAACGCCGCTCTCCGGCGATAATCTCATAGGAGCCATTTCTCACCCGAACCACGATGGGTTGGATTACCCCATGGGTTCTGATCGTTTGCAACAGTTCGTCAATTTTCTCATCATCGAAAATGGTGCGGGGTTGATACGGGCTGCTCACAATTTCATTCACCGGGATTTGTTTTATTTCGTCACCGTTATTACGCTCCGCCAAACCAAACAACTTCGAAAATTGTTCTTTCATTCCGTATACTACCACCTAGTTTCATAATAGCGCTCGTCTGAAATCGAGGGCTTCTTATTCCATGCAAAGGATGCACATATTTGGATATGTCCTAAATACTCTATCATTGGTCATGCTCATAAAATCGATCTATATCATTCAACGTAAAGGCGATGTCCGCCAAGAGCCGATACTTCTATTCTACCATCTTTTCTTTCATAATCCTATGCTTACCTATTCTTTAAAACGGCTCAATTTTCCTGCTTTTGATCACTTTGAGAATCAATATTTTGGTCTGCGTCCTACGCAGGAATCTTCAGATGTCTATGTCTTTCTGTCTTGTTGAATACAATGGCTTGGCCTATTGCCAAACAAGGCAAGTTGTTCCATCTTTTTTGGGGCACAGCATATTTTCAGATGGATTTCTGCAAATCAATGTTTCGTTTCCATATTGGCTGCGCGAATACAGATCTAGATAACCACAATAATAAATCGGACCAGGCGACTGCGAGTACAGTACCATCTTCCGATCTCTGTATATCCAAATTTTTTTTAAAAGGGAAATCCGGTGATCAGTCCATGCTCCCGGTCCAGCTTTCTTTCCGAAACTTATAAGCGACCGCTTTGCTTCTTCAGATTGTCCTGCCTTTCCGATCCAGACAACCTCCAATCCAAACCGCACCTCATATTATCTTTAGCAGCGCTTCTGATCTTTCATTCTTTTTCTCTTATTCAAAAACAAACCCATATCTTTTTCATAACTGGCTCCTCTCAAGGATTTGCAAACCTCATTTTACTATAGCCAACCATCGCGTGGGTTGATGCTTGTCTTCGTCCAATCCTAAGGATTGTTGCTCCTTTTACGTATAGAAAAAAAGAGAATGTTTCACGTGAAACATTCTCTTTCCCTTTTGAACATGCCCCTCATATTCTGTTATTGAATCAACGGGGTCTTCAACGGCGTCCCCGGCTTGCGTGGATATTTATGAGGTGTCTTATCAAACTTCTGTACCAAAATAATGTGGCGTGCCGATTCCTCTACAGGAAGCTGGAACGGATGTACAGCCTTTACGCGTCCCTTCAATTGATTGAAGCTGAACTCGGCTTCCTTCATTTCATCACGAGGGTCCCCGCCTTTCATCGCGGCGAAGAATCCTCCTTTTTGCACAAATGGCAGACAGAACTCATTCAGAACGGCAAGCTTGGCGACTGCACGCGCAGTGACGAGATCATAGCGATCCCGGTAACCTTCCTTGCGTCCCAATTCCTCCGCACGTCCATGAATCAACTCAACGTCAGTCAACCCCAGCGTGTCCACCACATGCTGCAAGAAACCAATCCGTTTGTTTAAAGAATCAATGATCGTGAGCTTGATATGCGGAAAACAGATTTTAAGCGGTATTCCGGGAAATCCGGCGCCCGAACCGATATCTGCAAGTCGCTCAACCTTCTCCATATCCACATAAAAGGCGAGCGAAACCGAATCGTAAAAATGCTTGGTATACACCTGCTCCCGCTCGGTGATTCCCGTCAAATTCATCTTTTCATTCCACGATACCAATTCCTGAAAATAAAGCTCGAATTGCTCCAGCTGGCGTTCATCCAGCTCCATTCCATGCTCCTTCAAGCGTAACTGCAGCTGCTGTTGAATCGTATCCATTATTGTCCCCTTGCTGCGGTTACGCGGTTATAGTGCTCCAGGTATACGAGCAAAATGGAGACGTCCGCCGGCGTAACCCCGGAGATCCGGGATGCCTGACCAATGGAGATTGGGCGGATTTTCGACAGCTTTTGTTTCGCTTCCATCGCCAACCCATGAACGTCATTGTATTCGATGTCGGCCGGAATTTTCTTTTTCTCCATCTTCTGCAAACGTTCCACGTGGATCAATTGCTTTTCGATGTAACCCGCATATTTGATCTGAATTTCGACCTGTTCCTTCATCTCAGCCGTCAATTCAACCTCGGAAGGAGAAATGTCTGCAATCCAATCGTACGTAATTTCCGGACGGCGCATCAAAGTGAGCAATGTGCTTCCATCTTGAATCGGCGCAGATCCGGCAGCCTCCAGTTTATCGTTAACATCAGCAGGACGCACTTTGGTCGCTTTCAAACGCGCAATCTCTGCCTCTACCTTCGCTTTTTTGTCCAGGAATTTGGCGTAACGTTCTTCCGTAATCAATCCGATATCGTGACCAATTTCCGTCAGGCGCAAGTCCGCATTGTCATGGCGAAGCAAGAGGCGATACTCGGCACGGGAAGTCAACAAGCGGTAAGGCTCGTTGGTTCCTTTCGTAACCAGATCATCGATCAGCACGCCGATGTAGCCTTGGGAACGATCAAGCACAACAGGCTCTTTGCCTTGCACTTTGCGCGCGGCATTAATGCCGGCCATGATTCCTTGCCCTGCGGCTTCTTCATAACCGGAAGTCCCGTTGATTTGGCCGGCAGTGAACAATCCTGGCAGCCGTTTGGTTTCAAGCGAAGGCCAGAGCTGGGTCGGAACCATGGCATCGTATTCGATCGCATAGCCGTTTCGCATCATTTCTACGTTTTCCATCCCCGGGATCGAACGCAGCATACGAAGCTGCACATCCTCAGGCAAGCTGGTGGACAACCCTTGTACGTAATACTCGGATGTATTCTTGCCTTCCGGTTCCAGGAAAATTTGATGTTTTGGCTTATCGCTGAAACGCACGATTTTATCTTCAATAGAAGGGCAATAACGCGGACCCGTTCCTTCGATCAAACCAGAGAACATCGGTGCGCGATGCAAGTTGTCGTTAATAATCTGATGCGTTTCGACCGAAGTATACGTCAGCCAGCAAGGCAGCTGCTCGTTGTCGGAAGATTCCGTTTCATAGGAAAAGAACTTCGGTTCGTCATCGCCAGGCTGAATTTCCGTTTTGCTGAAATCAATCGTGTCTTTATGCACGCGCGGAGGCGTCCCTGTTTTGAAACGAACCAGCTCAAATCCCAACTCGCGCAGATGTTCCGACAATTTCAACGAAGGCTGTTGATTGTTCGGCCCGCTCTCGTACATCAATTCACCCATAATGATTTTGCCGCGCAGGTATGTTCCTGTGGTCAGCACCACCGCTTTGGCACGATACTCGGTTCCCGTCTGGGTTACAACGCCAACGCACTGCCCGTCTTCAACAATCAAACGATCAACCATCCCTTGGCGCATCGTCAGGTTGCGTTCGTTCTCCATCGTTTCTTTCATGGTATGCTGATAAGAGAATTTATCCGCTTGCGCACGCAAAGCATGCACTGCCGGACCTTTCCCCGTGTTCAGCATCCGCATTTGAATAAACGTTTTGTCGATGTTGCGTCCCATTTCGCCGCCCAACGCATCGATTTCACGTACGACATGCCCTTTGGCCGGACCTCCAATCGAGGGGTTGCACGGCATAAATGCCACCATATCCAGATTGATGGTGATCATCAGCGTTTTGCTTCCCATGCGGGCTGCGGCCAGAGCAGACTCCACGCCTGCGTGGCCTGCACCCACAACAATGACATCATAATTTCCGCCATCATAAGCCATTTTCAATCTACCTCCTTATGCCTTCGCATAGCATCATCTATATCCAAATCAACCAACGACCGTAAACCCTTACTTGCCCAGACAGAACTGGGAAAAAATCTGATCAATCAGCGCATCATGCGCCGTATCGCCCACGATTTCGCCAAGCTGTTCCCATGCCAGACGCACATCGATCTGGATCATGTCGATCGGAATCAACTGTTCGGCGGCTTCGAAAGCATCGATCAGCGATTGTTTCGCCTTTTTGAGCAGGGCGATATGCCGCACATTGCTCACATACGTCAAATCCGAAGACTCCAGCTTACCGCTGAAGAACAAGGTAGAGATCGCTTCTTCCAAACGATCCACGCCCAGATCATCTTTGACCGACATCGGCACAAGCCGTTCCTCCGGAATGTAACGGAGCAGCACATCGCGCTCCACCTGAGGCGCCAAGTCCATTTTATTCATAATGACAATGGATTGTCTACCGCGGATTTGTTCCAGCAATTCGATCTCATCCTGATGCAGCGACTCCGCCGCATTGACGACCATCAGCAGCAGATCCGCTTCATTCACCGCAGAACGTGAGCGCTCGACTCCAATCTGTTCAACGACATCCATTGTCTCACGGATCCCTGCCGTATCCAGAAGCTTTAGCGGGATATTGTTGATTGTCACATATTCCTCGATGACGTCGCGGGTCGTTCCCGGAATGTCGGTGACGATCGCGCGATTATCCTGAGCCAGCGCATTCAGCAGAGAGGACTTGCCCACGTTCGGCCGCCCGACGATGGCGGTCGTAATGCCTTCACGCAGTATTTTCCCTTGTTCGGCCGTTGCAAGCAATTGATCAATTTCGTTGATGACCAGGCTCGATTTTTCCTTGATAAAGTCGGCCGTCAGAGATTCGACATCATGCTCCGGATAATCGATATTCACTTCGATATGGGCTAGTGTCTCCACCAACGTATGTCTAAGATCCCTGATTTTTGTCGACAGCTTGCCTTCGACTTGTTTCAAAGCGACCGAGAAAGCGCGATCGGACTTGGAACGAATCAGGTCCATAACCCCTTCCGCTTGCGAAAGGTCGATCCGTCCATTCAGGAAAGCCCGCTTCGTGAATTCGCCGGGTTCGGCCAGACGAATGTCCAGCTGCAGCAGCAGGTCCATGACCCGTTTGACCGACACGATGCCGCCATGGGCGCTGATCTCCACGACATCCTCTGTCGTAAAGGAACGCGGTGCCCGCATTACGGTAACCAGCACTTCTTCCACCTTTTCGCCACTGGCCGGATCGATAATGTGACCATAATGTACGGTATGAGAGTCTGCCTGAGACAAAGGCGTTTTACTCCGAAAAATTTTCTCCGTCTCCTTAACCGAGTCCGGGCCGCTCACGCGAATGACCGCTATGCCTGCTTCGCCCAGAGCCGTTGATATCGCTGTGATCGTATCGCTGATCATTGCTCATCTCTCCTTGATCTATTTCAAATTTCGTCCCACAGGACGCCATGGAATTTCGTTTTATACGTAAATGCAAAAGCTTATTAGTACGAAAAAAGCAATGGCTTCTGCACCGGGCAGGAAGCCATTGCGTCCTCAATGTCATGTTATTTCGTCGTAATGACCACACGCCGATTCGGCTCTTCGCCCTTGCTGTACGTCTTGATCTGCGGGTGGTTTTGCAGCTTCGCGTGAATCACCTTGCGCTCGAGCGGCGGCATCGGCTCCAGCATGACTTCCTTGCCGGTCCGAATGGCTTGTCCAGCAAGACGCTCAGCCAGATCTTCCAGCGTTTTACGTCTGCGCTGGCGGAAGTTTTCCGCATCCAGCACAATGCGCACGAAGCTCTCCGAATAACGATTGGCAACAATGTTCGTTAAATATTGAAGGGCATCCAGCGTTTGTCCACGTCTTCCAATAATCATGCCAAGGTCTTCTCCGGCAATGTTGAACAGGTGTCCATCCCGCTGTTTCTTGATGCTGACCTCAACGCTAAGTCCCATACCTGCTGCGACTTCCTTCAAAAAAGCAGCCGCTTCCTCATAGGGATTTTTCGCCGCGACGTCCTCAGGCGTTACATCCGCGCGGGGAGCATTCACGACTGGCTCGCTCGGCTGTGGTGGTGCCTCAGGAACAGGCAGCAGCCTGACTTCAACCTTGGCCGGTTTCACCCCGATCAAGCCCAGGAATCCTTTTGACGGCTGTTCTAACACTTGTATCTCGACCTTGTCCCTGCTCACGCCGAGTTCGGCCAATCCTTGGTTTACAGCATCTTCAATGGTTTTTCCTGACGTAATGACTTTGGTCATTTCGATTTTTTGGCCCCTTTCGACCGTTTGCCAGAGACGGTTGCCTTGCCGCCATTTTTGCGTTTAGCCCCGTTGTTGGAGCTGCTCTGCTTCACGTTCACCTCGGCTACGGCTTTGTCGTTATTCCGGTAAAGGAAGAAGTTTTGCACGATGGTGTAGATATTGCTGTAGAACCAGTACAACGGCAATGCCGAAGGGAACTGGTAGGACATGACAAAAATCAGGATCGGATATACCCATAACATGAATTGCATCGGTCCAACCTGCTGGGCCGGATTCATGCGCATCATCATCCAGGTTTGGACCCAAGTCGTGATCGCTGCCAGAATCGGCAAGATGAACAAGTGGTCCGGCGCTCCGAGCTGCAGCCATAAGAAATCATGCGTTCTCAGACTGGAGTTGCCGTAAATCGAGTTATAAAGTGCGATGTAAATCGGCATCTGAATCAGAAGCGGCAGACAGCCTGCCATCGGATTAACCTTGTTTTCCTGAAACAGTCGCATCGTTTCCTGCTGAACCTTCTCAGGTGTATCTTTATACTTTGCTTGGATTTCTTTCAATTGCGGCTGAATTGCCTGCATGGCCTTGGAACTGCGAACCTGTTTCATCGTCAGCGGCAGGATCAATGTCCGTACGATAAGCACCATCACAAGGACGGCCAGTCCATATTCACCGTTAAACCAGTTGGCAAATGTATCGAGCGCCAATGAGAACCAATACACTACATTGCTTTGCCAGAAAGATTCACTGTTCCTCAAGTCTTCCGTTGTTACACCGCTCCCTTGCGGAGTACATCCGGCGAGTACGGCGACCATTGCAATGACTGCAATAAGGAGAATCCACTTCCCCTTTGATGTCTTCAATCGCGACACTTCATAACCCCTCTCTTAACCATTCCATTCCACCGTAAATCATACCATATTCAGGAGGACAAATAAACCGAATACTATCGCTTGCTTGACTTCAAGAGGCTGCCCTTGCGCAAGACATGCAGCACGCTTTTTTCCATCTCCTGATAAGACATGGTCAAGGCTCCCTTTCGCACGATGAAAATCAGATCCATCTGGGTCACGATTTCCTGCTCGTGCCGTCTGACAATTTCCTTCACCATGCGTCTCATTCGGTTGCGAACGACAGCATTCCCGATTTTTTTGCTGCAGGACACTCCGACCCGGAATTGTTCGGTATCTTTACGGCGGCAGCCATACACTACGAATTGATGATTGGCGAACGATTTTCCATACCGGTATACGCGGTTAAAATCCGCCCGGTTTCGTAAACGCAGTCTTTTGTACACGGCGCTTCTCCTTGCTATTCTCCACCGTCCAACTTGACGGGGCTCCATTACTGATTTAGTATAGGCTTTCTTGCGTGGCGGTAAACCGCCGGAGCACAACTTGTTATATATGAAAAAGTACGTCGCACCGATGCCTGATCATACACGCCTGCGCCTAAAGCTGCGTCTCTCGCAATCTTTGGTTGGCTGTTGACTCCGGCTGCTTATGCTCTTGATATATATAAGGAAGTTTCCCGTTATCTTGTCGTGCATTGCATGAAAATCGGTTTAGCTTTGTAATGAAAAAAAAGACCACCGAAGTGGTCTTCTCATGCATTAAGCACTCAGGACTTTACGGCCTTTCAGGCGACGTGCAGCCAGAACTTTACGTCCGTTTTTTGTGCTCATTCTTTTACGGAAACCATGAACTTTTTTACGCTTGCTTACGTTCGGTTTGAATGTAGGTCTCAATGTATTGCACCTCCTTACAAGGAAATACTTATGTGATGAATCATTTTCATCTTCACAGAAAACACCTTTATATATTTAACCACGTCCCCATGCAAAAGTCAACTGAAAACGTATCCCCTCTTCCTCTTTTTCAAAAATATAGAATGATCCTCTCGCAAAAAGTTATCCCCAGCCTATGAGCAGGACCGTATTCTCCAATCCGATTCGATTTATCCACACCCGCGGAACGGATCAGCTTCATTCCCTTTTCGGCCTGGTTATACACATGTGGATAATCTTTTGTCCAGCTTCTTTTCTTTTTGCTTCAATATTCTGCCGTATTTTTTGATGATCTGTAATTTTCCGGGATTGAACTGGTTATGCTATCGTAGAAGCTTGAAATTTAATGTATTCGCTTTAATGTTCAGGTTTACAAGCTTTTGCGAAAGGTGTAGCATAAATAATGAGCTTGTATACAAGTATACTTATCGATGTCGTAAAATGTCTTTCGTGCCAAGATCGCTTCAAAAAGTCAGCGGTCCTCCGGTTGTGTTATGATCAGTATGGACGCATTCGGACTGCCTGCAAGTGGAAGTCTGTCTCGTGTACTCAAGAACTGATTATATTATAGGAGCGTTAGCCATTATGCAGTTTCCTTCTTCCTGGCTGCAGGGAGCTTCCCGCGGGGAAGCGATTGCCTGCGAATTGAGGTTGCGCATCATCAGCGGGGAACTCCGCCCCGGTGAAACGTTGTCGGAAAACCGGATTGCCGCTGATTATGAAAGCAGCCGTTCTCCCGTGCGCGAAGCATTGCGTACACTGTCGAATGAAGGCTTGATTCGACTGGAGCGTATGGGCGTGGTTGTGCTCGGCTTGAAAATCAGCGATGTTGAAGAGCTATATGACGTCCGTTTTTTGATCGAGAGCTTTGTGCAGCAACGGTTGGCGAACAATGTACCCGTACAACTGCTGACGCAGCTTCGCAATACGATTGACAAAATGGAACTTGCCGGACGGCACAGGGACGCCATCGAGTTTGCCCATCAGGATCTGACTTTTCACGAGGCGATCATTGAAGCGGCCAAGCACACCCGGATCTCCCATTTATGGAGAAGCATCCGATACGTCGTCATGACGGTGATGCTGCTTACGACCCGCAGGGTTTTCGCTCAGGGCGAACAAAAAATAAGCGATGTCATTCATAAGCATCGCCTGCTCCTCAAGGCACTTGAATCGGGGGATAAAGAACAGATTCAAGCCGGAGTCCGCGCCTACTTCAAAGATTCGGGCAAGACGCTTCATGAAAGCTTTGAGTCATGATCCGCGATGTATCGCGCTTCCTTTAAACGGCACACGAAGGTCCCCGTAAGCATAACGTTGCTTTTACGGGCGGCCACAATCATTCTGCAGGGGAATGGTTGGACATTTACTTGTCGACAAGTATACACAATGCGATTTCCATTCATCCTCGGGGTCCATTGTAAGCGTTATATAAACATAAAAAGGAGCATACACCATGAGTACTCTTTTTGGTCTATCCCATAATGCCACCTTGTTGGTATGGACATTGATTGCGATCGTATTCCTGATCGTGCTGATCTCCAAATACAAATGGAACCCGTTTATAACGTTGATGCTGTCGGCCCTGATGCTTGGCTTGCTTGCCGGCATGAAACCGGCTGACGTGATTTCATCCATTACCGGCGGATTGGGCGGTACGCTCGGAACGATCGCCATCGTTATCGCGCTCGGCACCATGCTGGGCAAAATGATGGCAGAGTCCGGCGGTGCCGAGCGCATAGCAACGACGCTTGTCGACCGCTTCGGCGTGAAGCGGGTACACTGGGCGATGATGATCGTTGGTTTTATCGTCGGCATCCCGGTGTTCTTTGAAGTCGGGGTTATTCTGCTTATTCCGATCATTTTCACGGTTGCCCGAAAAACCGGCATGTCCCTGCTTCAGATCGGCATTCCGATTCTGGCCGGACTTTCGACCGTACATGGTCTCGTTCCACCCCATCCCGCTCCAATGATCGCGATTGACGCGTTCAAGGCAGACCTGGGCAAAACGATTTTGTACTCCCTGATCGTCGGCATTCCGACGGCCATTATCGCCGGTCCCTTGTTCGGGAAGTTCATCGGCAAACGTATTCAACTGGAACCGCCGACCGAACTGGCCGAGCAATTTTCCACCAGCAAAACCGACCGATTGCCTGGGTTCGGGATCACCCTGTTTACAATCCTTCTGCCTGTTATTCTGATGCTGATCGGGTCGATTGCGAACATTGTGGACCCTGAGGGTACTAGCTCCTTCACGGTTTTCTGTGAATTTATCGGCCATGAGGTCATCGCGTTGCTTATTTCCGTCGTATTCGCGCTGTTCTCCCTCGGATTCGCACGCGGGTTCAATAAACACGACATTTCCCGGTTCACCAGCGAATGTCTGGCTCCGACAGCTACCATCATTTTAATCATCGGTGGCGGCGGCGCGTTCAAACAAGTACTGATCAACAGCGGTGTGGGCAATGCCATTGCTGAAGTGGCCACGCATGCCCACATCAATGTTATCTTGTTCGCCTGGCTGGTTGCAGCCCTCATACGCGTAGCCACCGGTTCGGCCACGGTTGCCATGACGACTGCCGCGGGCATTGTAGCCCCGGTTCTGGCGCTCACGCCAGGTGCAAGCATTGAGCTGGTCGTGCTCGCTACAGGTGCCGGTTCCCTCGTCCTGTCTCATGTGAATGATGCCGGCTTCTGGATGATCAAGGAATTTTTCAACATGAGCGTTGCGCAGACCCTCAAGACGTGGACCGTTATGGAAACACTATTATCTGTTGTAGGATTGATCTTTATCTTGATTCTGAGTACGGTGCTGTAAAGCACCTGCTCAGATTCGTTTTATTTTTAGGGGAAAAGAGGTTTAAATCATGAGTAACTATATGATCGGAATCGACATCGGCACCACCAGCACCAAATCGGTATTGTTTACGGAGCAAGGTGCCGTTGTTAGTACGTGCACACAAGAATACCCGCTGTATACGCCCGCGCCTGACGTAGCCGAGCAAGATCCGGAACAAATCGTACAAGCTGCCGTCCGTTCCATTCGCGGGGTCATGGACGAAAGCGGAGTCTCCGCAAATGAGATTCTGTTCGTATCTTGCAGTTCAGCCATGCATAGCTTGATTGCGATGGACAAGGATGACAAACCGATTACCAACTGTATCACCTGGGCAGACAACCGGAGTGCTGCTTGGTCCAGCAAACTGCAGGAGAATGGCGTAGGCCATCGTATCTATCGTCGTACAGGTACGCCAATTCATCCCATGTCACCGCTGACCAAGCTGATGTGGCTTCGCCACGACGAACCAGAGCTGTTTCAACGTGCCGCCAAATTCATTTCCATTAAGGAATATTTGTTTTTCCGTTTATTTTCTTCATATATCGTGGACTACTCCATCGCATCCTGCACAGGTCTGCTGAACCTGGAACAGCTGGATTGGGACGCAGAGGCGCTTGAGCTGGCCGGGATCACTCCGGATCGTCTGTCCCGCCTCGTACCAACAACACATACTATAGAGGGAATGCATCCGGAGTGGGCTGAAAAAACGGGACTCTCCCTCTCTACACCTTTCGTCGTCGGAGCAAGTGACGGCGTGCTGTCCAATCTCGGCGTCAATGCCATCGAGCCCGGGGTCGTAGCAGCCACGATCGGCACCAGCGGCGCGATCCGCACCGTCGTCAATCGCCCTGTCACCGATCCGAAAGGCCGTACCTTCTGTTATGCCCTGACTGATAACCTGTGGGTTGTAGGTGGTCCCGTGAACAACGGCGGCATGTTGTTTCGCTGGGTACGGGACGAGTTTGCCGCTTCGGAAGTAGAAACGGCGAAACGGCTCGGCATCAATTCGTATGACGTGTTAACCCGCATCGCCGAACGTGTCAGCCCAGGATCGGAAGGGCTGCTGTTCCATCCGTACCTTTCGGGCGAGCGTGCCCCCCTGTGGAATCCGAATGCACGAGGCTCCTTCTTTGGGCTCACCCTTCATCACCAGAAGGAGCATATGATCCGCGCTGTGTTGGAAGGGGTTATTTTCAATCTGTATACCGTGCTGCTCGCTATGGAAGAACAGATCGGGCACCCCTCCTCCATTCAGGCTACCGGCGGATTTGCCCGTTCCCCGCTCTGGCGGCAAATGATGTCCGACATCTTCAATCAGGAAGTCGTGGTGCCCGAAAGTTTCGAAAGCTCCTGCCTCGGCGCCGTGGTTCTCGGTCTTTACGCAACTGGCCGTGCGAAGTCGCTTGATGTCGTCGCCTCCATGGTAGGCACAACGCACAGACATAGCCCTGCGCCGGAAAATGCAGCTATTTATCGCGAGCTTCTCCCTCTTTTTATCCGCATTTCGCGCAAACTGGAGGAGGAATATGCCGATATTGCAGAATTCCAGCGCAAACACTCTGTTCTGAAGGAATCCAAGTAGGACTCCTCCCTCTTTATAAGCTAAAAGGCAGCACCGCGGACCGTTGGTCCGCGGTGCTGCTTTTTTTTCCTCCATATCAACGTGTCAGGCCACATCCGTGTTGAGCATCTGCCCTGGCATGACGCAATGATGCACTCCGTCGACGACAAAAGAGTTCACTTTAAAAATCCCATTCAACATCAAAGGACATCTTTTGTGCCTCTGTTTATCCACAATAAAGTTATTCACAAAATAGAAGCCCCATTTACGCACACTCGCCAAATTCCGCCGGATAACCTGTGAATAATCACATTTAGATTTTTAGGGCTTCATGTCGAAAATTAAACAAATTATAAACAATATATAGTGTTGTGATTAAAAATTATACACAAGTTATTGAATTTGTGGATAAAATCTCGCGATACATTGAAATGCCGGGCTTCTTTTGCTATGATTGTATTACTTTTGGATGTGAATATGTGATCTGAACCATAATATTATCAACAACCTGTGGATAAAGTTGTGAACAATTTTCCGTTGTTCATTCTTTTTTTGTTTTCGGCTTGCGGGAGTTTGGGGATAAATGCAACATTATTTCTCGTATTTCGACACTGCAACATGGCTTAAGCCACACTTGTAACATGTAAAAGGAGTGACAGTCT